>CAYHZE010000001.1:0-51845 GCA_964361015.1 uncultured Candidatus Saccharibacteria bacterium
AGAGCCTATTCATCATCTTTTTTCCAGAGCCATTTTGCGATATTTTGAGCGAAAAACCTGAAGACCGACGAGGCGTAGCGGTGCCTACGTCAAGGAGGTCTGAAGGTTTTGCAGCCAAAATATCGCGAAATGGAGTCGGGAAAAAGATTATGAACAGGCTCTAAGCAGAAATACAAAAATTGTTATGAACATTGTTTCTCGTATATCAATAAGTTTGAGAATACGGTTTGCCTATTTATATTTCAAAATCCGGGCATGGTGGCTGATATGGTTTTATGTGGTGAATCGGAAAAACCGGCGCATGTTTCGCGCGCATCGGTCAGTACTTTCTCCGGTACAAAAGCGGATCGCAAGAGACTTGCGGCAAGACGGCATTGCGGTTGCGCATTTGGATGAATTTTTTGCGCGGCCTGATATGCGTGCGCGGTTTGATGCCTATGTGAGAGAACGAATGGCGCATGCGGAGGTTAAAACACACAAGAAATTTCTTAGAAATTTGCTTGATGCGATACCGACGATTGATAATAAAAACCCTTTTATTTTCTTTGCGTTGAGTGATCATATTCTGGCGACAGTGAATGAATATATGCAGATGTGCGCTTACTTTTACTATCTTACCCTCAACATTACATCTCCCGTCCCCGCGGGAACAGAAGCGGTGCAATCACAGCGTTGGCACAGTGACCCGGAAGATAAGAAAATGTGCAAGGTTTTTTTGTATTTAACGGATGTTGACGAAGGATCAGGACCGTTTACTTATGTTCGCGGCACTCATTATGGAGGACGCTGGCGGCATTTATTTCATGAGAATCTTCCCCACGGATGCTTGCCGCCGACGCGTCCCATTGAAGAGCTTGTTCCTGCGTCGGATATCATACGATTTACTGGCAAAGCAGGCACAATTATTTTTTGCGATACAAGCGGGTATCATCGCGGCGGCTATGCAACAACAAATGAGCGAATGATGCTTACATTGGGATACTGCTCTGCGGCAGGCCCTTATCCCGTGCGTTTTCGTCTGTCCCAAGGATTTGATCGCGAGCTTGATCGCATGGGTTTAAGTGCGGCCGCGCGTTATGCGCTTTCTTTTTCTCGCGGGCCAGTAACGAGATATATGTTCAAAATGATTAAGCCAAATTTTAAATATGGCGCATGAATTAAGAATGTATGAGACCTGTCCCCTTATAACCTTATCTGTTGCAATTTTCAGATTGATGATATGGCTTTGTAAAAATTTTTTAACATATACGCCGTATATGCTCCAAAATTTTTCCTTCGCCATATCCTCAATTTGAAAATAACGCTTACGAAAATTATAAGGGGACAGGTTCATTGACTGAGTCGGTCGTTTCCATGCCTTATGCGGATAAGCCATAAATAGTATCTATGCTATGTGACGTAAAAGAGTTTCAAGATGCGAGGGTGTTAATAACGGGTGGATCAGGTTTTTTGGGAACGCATCTGATTAAAAAATTGCAAACACTTGGCACACGGGAGATTGTGAGCGTGCATCGGGGGAAGAAAGCGCATGATATACCGTCAGGCGTAATTGATTGTGTATGCGATATGTCCAAACCCGAATCTATTGACAGGGTACGGGCTATGGGCAATGTTGATTATATATTTAATCTTGCAGGTTTAAGCGACCAGCGTATGCCTGATCCCCATCTGCAGGATTTATGGAATGCGAATGTCATTTCTCTTATACATCTCTCTGGCGCGATTGATTGGAGTAAAGTAAAAGGAGCGGTACACATGGGGACAACTGCCGAATATGGCAATCAGGAGGTGCCGTTTCAAGAGAATCAGCGTCCACTGCCTACAAACGCCTATGGATGGTCAAAGGCGGCCGCAACGCAATATGCGGTGATGATGGTTCAAGGAGGATACGCAAAATGGTGTGTTGCGCGGCAATTTACCGGTTACGGTCCGGGACAAACAACCGGATTGATCGTTGATCTTACCCGCGCGCTTAAAAGAGGAGAGACGTTCATGGTTAGCTCCTCGCATGTGACACGCGATCCGATTTTTGTATCCGACACAATTGAAGGACTTATTCGCCTCGCATACTGCTCAAAAGCGTCTGGTGAAATTATCAATCTTTGTTCGGGAAAAGAAATTTCCATTGGCGAAATTGCAGAAATGGTTCACTCAATTGCAGGTGTAGGCAGAATTGAATTGGCGCAAGAAGAGCCGCGCAAAGGAGATTTTTTAAGAAGTTGGGGAAGCACAGAAAAGATAGAACAGTTCCTTGGATGGAAACCCCATATTTCTCTTGAAGAAGGACTGCGAATAACTGTGCCGACGATTTTGGATATATAAATAGGACTTACACACTTGGTTCCTCCCCTAAAATAGGGGAGGTTAGGAGGGGTATAGGTGAGGAATGAAACTTGCGGTCTTTAGTTTCTGCCCTCACTCCTACCACCCCTAACCCCTCCTGTGCCAGGAGGGGAAAACAGGAGGGGAAAAGGAGATATAATAAATTGTGAATAATGCCATTACGATCATATACCATTCTTTTTGCAATACGCGATGCTGAATCTTTCCATTATAAGCACATACTTACCGAGCTCGCGTTTCGCGGTCATCGTGTGAGGGTTGTTTATGATACAAGATGGACTGATGAATCAGAACTTGAGAAATTAAAACAATGCACGGCTGAATATAGTCATGTTGAATATCGTGCCGCATTGCATCAAAAGGGATTGGGGAGAATTGCGCTTTTCTATGTCCGCGAGATTTTGAGTTATCGCCGATATCTTTTAATACCTCAACAATCTTCATTTTTCCGCGAGCGTTGGAAAGGATATTTGCCTGCGTTGGTTCGCAGGATTGTATCATATCAATTGGCGGAATATCTGCTTAAGAGCGGTATAACGGGAGAACTTGGGTGGATGATTGAGCGTATGATACCTTCGAGCCGTCATGTGCGTCGTGACATTACGTTGTTTGCGCCGGATGTGATATTTGCTTCTCCTCTCACGTTGCGATTTTCTTCCACGGAAGTGGAATATGTGAAAGCCGGCATGGCACTAGGAATTCCATGCGTATCATCGGTGTTGACGTGGGACAATCTTAGCAGTAAAGGGCTTATTCATGTGTGGCCAACATGGCTTCTGGTGTGGAATAAAGATCAGGTGCGTGAAGCCAATGAATGCCTTTTTTTTCCCCGTGAGCGCATGCGGATTGTGGGCGCCACTATGTTTGACGATTGGTTTGAAAAATCACGAATTGCCACTGACCGAATAGTATTTTGCCGCCAGCATGGGCTTGATCCAGAGCATCCCATTGTTCTTTATCTTGGATCGTCTCAAAGAACGGGTGATGAAACGTGGATTGTGGAACGTCTGTATCGGGCGCTTCGCAGTGCCAATGACCCCCGCCTTCAAAGAACGCAACTTATGGTGAGGCCGCATCCCGCCAATTCCAGCCATTATAAAAAACTTAACCTTTCCGGCGTGCATGTTATTCCTCAAGAGGGCATGTTACCGATTGGCGCATCTGCATTTCAGCTTTTTTTTGACTCCATACATCATGCGGTTTGTTCTGTCATGGGGGTGGGTACAAGCGGGATACTTGATACGATGATTGCGGGGAAACCCGCTCTTGCAATTATCAGCGATGAATATAAAGAATATCAAGTACAGGCATATAATTTCCAGCATCTTCTCCGTGCCGATGCCCTTGAGACAGTTGGTACGCCGGAAGAATGTATGCCGATTATTCAAGCAATATACAATGGCAAAGATAGCAAACAGGCGAAGCGCGAAATGTTTATTCGTGATTTTGTGAGACCGCGGGGAATCGAAAAAAATGTCGGTGCTCTCATAGCAGATGAAATAGAATCTCTCGTGCGGTAATAGAGCGTGATCCATGCGCGCGATATTACCGCGTGTTCAACGTATACTAACCTTCCATGAGTATTATTGAATTCAAAGATATCGCTTCTTTACGCAAAGAGCATAAAGATAAAAAAATTGTGTTTTGTTCAGGAACATTTGATTTGACGCACGCGGGCCATGTGCTTTTTTTAGAGGACTGCAAAAAATACGGAGATCTTCTTGTGGTAGCTGTTGGCAGTGATTTTAATCAGCGGGTGCACGCAAAAGGTAAGGGGCGTCCAGTTCAAAATGAGCATCTTCGTCTGAAAATGGTCTCATCTCTCAAACCGGTTGATTACGCCCTTCTTGATATAAATGCAAAAGATGGCGATATACTTGCTCTACTTCCGGATTTTCTTGATGCCCTCAAACCCGACGTGTATGTTGTTAATCAGGATGCATTTGATATTCCCCGACGGCGTGAATTGATAGAAAAGTTCTCTACAGAGATGATTGTCTTGGAACGAGTATGTCCTCCTGAATTTGAAAGTATATCAACAAGCAATATGATTAAAAAAATAAAAACAGATGTGGAAAAATAAATAGACCTACTGCACAATAGGTCTAATAAATGAAAAAGATGAGAGGGAAGGCAGGACAATATAAAAGCGCGTTTGATTTCAGAAACGCGCTTTTTTTATTTTCTCCTGTCTTCATACAGACATGTTAATGTTATATAAATTTAATTTTTTCTCTTAAGAGATACGGCAAGGCCAACAGGGAATGCGCAATCGCGCAATTAGATACAATCTGTCCCGCAAACACCATCTCATACCATTTTTCAATGGGTATAAGCAGGGTTTCCATTATCTCGGTTTCGTCTCGCGTCGGCCGTGCAATAAATGTACAGTCAAATGCCAAGAAAGGATGGTAACGCAGATTCATAGATTGCGTCTCTATCCAGGGATCGCAGGCAAGTTTGATTATCCAGTTTGCCTTATATCCTGTTTCTTCAAGAAGTTCCCGCTTAGCCGTCTCTTCGGGAAGTTCCATTTGAGCGATGTCTGACGACCCTCCGGGGAATTCAAGTGAAAAGTCAGCCATACCATGACGAAATTCTCTTATCGCCACCACATTCCGGTCCGTGGTAAGCGGAAATACAATTGAGGAAGGCGGGCGTAGATGCCACCATAGGTGATGAGTATAGGCTGCACCTTTTGGCGGTTTAAATATCCGACGCACCATGCATCGTCCGTGTTCTGCGTGATAGATTATTTCAGTGTTCTCTATTGTCGGCGATTTGAGACCTCCATCTTTGTCCATTCACTACCTCTCTTTTTGTATATAACATGTGGGAACTTTCTTCCTCAAGGCTTCTCTTCTCCTTTACAATAGACAGATTGTATCATAGATTATTTATTTTTGCAACTTTTGATAAATTAGCGATATCGTGATAGATTTGCATAGCATACGCGAATATCATACGAGGAGCAAAAAATGCACCTTCACAAACATATCAGAAATCCCAGATTTTTGTTGATGTATTCTCCCCAATGGTTTGATGAACGTTTTGGCGCCATTAAGCCGGAGGGTTCGCTTGGCATCACCTATTTGGCAGGCGCGCTAAAGATCAATGGATATGAAGTTGAGATTCTTGACTGTTGCGTGGGGAATGCGCGGTATAGTTTGCAAGAAACATTTTACCGCCAGACGCCTATGAATAATGGAATGGTGCGTGTGGGCATGGATCTACATGACATTCTCAAAGAAGCCGAGCGTTTTGATGTCATTGGTATAAGCTCTCTGTTCACCGCGCAAACAAGAATGGTGGAGGAAACAGTATCTGCGCTTGTCCGCGCATATCCTGAAAAACGTATCATTCTTGGCGGAGTCAATGCCCGTTCCCAACTTGGTAGATTTTTTGATGCCGGAGCGCATATTATATGTACGTCTGAAGCGGAAGCGACGATCATTCAAATAGCCGACGTTTTGCGGGAAGGAAACAATGATTTCTCAAAGGTGCGCGGTATAGCATTCAAGCAGAATGGACAGATACGCATGACTCCACCCGCGTTAACGCTGAATCATTTAGACGATTTGGCGATACCGGCATGGGATATGTTGCCGCTTCAACGCTACTGGGATATTGCGCGTCCTCATGGCAGTGTTTTCTCACAAGCCAATCCGTACCGGTATGCATCGGCAATGACATCCCGCGGATGCCCGTTTAGATGCACGTTTTGCCATATTTCTTGGGAAAAAGAACAGCGCGATATATTTGGTGCGATCGGCACATTGAGATTCAAAACGCCGGAACGCGTGTTGCAAGAAATGTTGATTCTCAAAGAGCTTGGAGTGGAGTATGTTCTCTTGGAAGATGATTCATTGCTGGGAAAAAAAGCAAGAGCCATACAGATTTTCACCCTCATGCGGGATTTACATTTAAGATTGGGCGATGTCAATGGGATTAACCTTGCGCATATGTTCGCCATGCGTCATGGAAAGCTTGTTGTTGACGAAGAGCTTTTGGAGACAATGGTGTCGGCTGGTTTTGAGGATCTCCAGTTTCCGGTAGAATCCGGGTCGCAAAGGATTATTGATACCTATGCTACCGGCAAGCTCAATCTTGAGAAGCATGACATTATAGCCCTCATTAAAAAGGCAAAACAATTAGGGATAAAAGTCGGAGGCAACTATACGTTTGGTTATCCGGACGAGACGTTGGATGAAATGAACGCAACCATAGATATAGCCAAAAGACATATTGAGGCGGGGCTTGATAAAGCAAACTTTGTTATTATCACTCCCTTTCCCGGTACCCAGTTTTATGATTATGTTATCACTCATGATCTTTTTCTTCCCGGAATAGATATAGGGATGCTCGATTGGATGAGGCCTTCAATCAAAACGCTCATTCCTTCATCCACCTTAGAGTATGTGATTACCGAAATTTGGAAAGATATAAATAATCAAGAACGAATTGCCATACTCCGATCTATGGTTCCTCAATGATTACAACTGGAACGCAATGCGTTCCAGTTTTTTCTTTTTTACATGTTTCGTAATTCAAAGCGTTGTACAATTTTTCTTTGTTGTGATAAATTAAATAAACTACTTATATAGTTAGTTTCCCACTTTTATATCAGGAAGAAAAAATGCATCATAAGAATATGCAAGATTCTTATCCATCATCCATACATTCTTCTCGACGGCCAAAAAAGGCTCTTGTGTTGGGAGCAGGAGGGTTTATTGGGCATCATTTGGTCAGACGATTAAAAGACGAGGGGTATCAAGTGACAGGCGTAGATGTCAAAGAACCCGAATTTTCGTCCACCGTGGCCGATGATTTTATCATTGGTGATTTGCGTGATTATCATATTTGCAATACCGTCATCACTCCGGACACAGATGAAATCTATCAACTTGCCGCAGATATGGGCGGGGCAGGTTATATTTTTACCGGCGAACATGATGCTGACGTGATGCACAATTCCGCCACCATTAATCTTAATGTGGCTCGCGTTGCCGTCAAAAAAGGAGTTCGTAATCTTTTTTATTCCTCATCTGCCTGCGTATATCCAAAATATAATCAAGAAGATTCTCGCAATCCAGTATGTTCGGAAGAAAGCGCGTATCCTGCCGCGCCTGATAGCGAATACGGCTGGGAAAAACTTTTCAGCGAGCGCATGTACCTTGCTTTCAACCGTAATTACGAATTCCACGCGCGCATTGCCCGTTTTCATAATATCTTTGGGCCAGAGGGGACGTGGCAGGGAGGACGGGAAAAAGCGCCGGCGGCGATATGCCGCAAAGTTGCCGAAGCTCATGACGGAGACGAATTGGAAATCTGGGGAGACGGCAAACAAACCCGTTCCTTCCTCTATGTGGATGAATGTTTGGAAGGAGTGCGCAGACTCATGCAGTCGGATGCCACCGGACCGCTCAATATCGGTTCCGAAGAGATGGTGAGTGTTAATGAGCTTGTTGATATGGTTTGTAGAATTGCGGGAAAAAATCTGGTAAAAACATATAATTCAAATAAACCCCAGGGTGTGCGGGGCCGCAATTCAGATAATAGATTGATTTACGAAAAACTCAACTGGAAGCCAAGTTCATCTCTCGAACAAGGCCTTGAGAAAACCTATCATTGGATTGAACAGCAAGTGAAGGCCAAAGATCGCAATGAGAAATAAAAAAACCAAAGGTGGGGTTGCATACGTTCACATACATATTGGACTCTATCACCGAGTCCAATATGTGATGGACTGATATAGCCTGAAAATATCGTAATATCGCCGGATGGGTCGAGGACGGCACCATTGAAAATTGACAAGAATATCGATATTTATTATCCTGTACATATAAGTACAGGTTTATTTATGCCTAAAAACGTAAAAATTCAAAATTTACACCGTTTTGCCGAGCTTGCGCGTCTTGGCGAGGTTGTTTTTCATACTGATGATTTGGCGAATTT
This sequence comes from uncultured Candidatus Saccharibacteria bacterium, assembly GCA_964361015.1. Lineage (GTDB taxonomy): Bacteria > Patescibacteriota > Minisyncoccia > Sungbacterales > HO2-52-23 > CAYHZE01. Next base: position 8,299 of record CAYHZE010000001.1, read on the forward strand.
GTGGCGCATTACGAACAAAAACACTCTCTATACCACGATCAAACGTTATGTAGAGCAGGGGCTTCTTTTTCGTATTCATAAAGGATTTTACGCCATCAAGCGACCAAAAGACATTGATCCGATACTCCTTGGCGTGAAGGCATTGCATGGTTATGCCTATGTGAGCACCGAGACCATTTTACGAGGGCAGGGGATTATTCTGCAAGAGCTTCCGGCTACTACGCTTGTGAGTACTGAGACAAAGCGTTTTATGGTAGCAGGGAATGCCTTCTATTCGCGCAAACTCCCTGACACCTTTTTGTATAACGCACAAGGTATTACCACCGATACCACCGGAGTACGGAGGGCAACGACAGAGCGTGCGGTTGCTGACCTACTCTACTTCAATAAGAGCGCGTATTTTGATATGTCCAAGGGTATTGATTGGAAAAAGGTACAGAGCATCCAAAAAGATATAGGGTATCCATTAACCAAATAAGACTATGGCTGACATTATTTTACCCAAACCAAAAGATGCAGTGCATAAAGCATGGCTGTACCGTGTGCTCTCCGGCATCTATGATGATGCGACGCTTGCGCACGTTCTGTATTTCAAAGGCGGGACGTGTGCCGCAATGCTCGGCTATCTTGACCGTTTTTCCGTTGACCTTGACTTTGATCTTGTGGGGGATCGTACGGTACTTTCTCATACACGAACCCGCCTTGAGGCAGTATTTCGTGATCTCGGACTTACGATACACGACCAAAGTAAAGTTGTGCCGCAGTACTTCCTGAAATATGACGCACCAGAGGGGGAACGCAACACCATGAAAATTGACGTTTCCATATCGCCACCTCAAGCAAACATGTACGAGTCAAAACGCTTCCAAGAGATTGACCGCATCATTATGTGTCAAACAATTGAGACCATGATGGCAAATAAACTGGTCGCACTTATTGACCGATACGAGCATAGTGAGGCGATTGCAGGCCGCGACCTTTATGACATCCATCACTTTTTTATGAAAGGGTATCGGTATAACGAGGAGGTCATACGCGAGCGTACAGGAAAAAATACGAAGCAGTTTTTAAATGACCTTATTATTTTTATCGAGAACCGCATCACCGAGGAGATTATCAATCAAGACATCAATACACTTCTGCCTTACGAGCAGTTTTCCCGTATTCGTAAACTTCTCAAACAAGAGACGCTGATGTTTTTGCGTGATGAGCAGAAGCGGATAGAGAAAAGGAAATAAACGTTATATTTAGCCATGGAAGGCGAGCTATTGAAAAATGAATTTGCCCGAAAATATTCGAATATTGCGAGTTGGGTGGATGGTGGCACGATTGAGATTGGCAGAGCAGAATGGGGCCACGCCTTTATCCGCGTGTACGATGAGGGCGGCACCGTGTGGGAAGGGAAGCGGAGCTACGGGACCATAGACGAAGCGTTACAGGATGCAGAGCGGGCGATAGGGGAATGGATGAAGAAAAATTTATAAAGAAACTATGCGAGAAAAACTAATCAGAGAATGCGAAATAATACAAGAAAACTGCACATAATCAATAGGATATAAAAGTTTTAATAACTCACCTTAAACGTCGGGCTGTCCTCCGGCCGATACGCGCAGGTATTTTTCTATGCACAAGTTCACCTACATCTTAGACTCCATGGCCTGGTCCAATATGTGGTGGACTCATGCACTGTCTTGATCAGGCAGTCCATTTTAGTTTATGATAATTATATGAGGATAGGTCTCATGAAGCATTCTCCAGGCAGGAGTATAGACCGCTCACAGAACAAAAAGGTCGAAACATTAATCAAGTTAACAATACATAAAAAATCATGACAAAAAAATTATTCATTACCTTTCTAATGGTATCTTGGCTGGCTGTTGGATCAATGGGCGTATCAGCACAAGCCATGACCGAAGTACAGCCTGTTGTTGCTCCCGCACCCCTTCTTCCTCTCATATCTTCTACTGATACCTCGACAATTGCCGAAGTAGACCTTCAACCGGGAACAAAAAGTCCCCATGTAAGGAAAATTCAGGAAACGCTTAAAGCCATGGGATACCTTCCTGCGGATCTTGAAACCACTGAATATCTTGGACCAAAAACAAAAGACGCAATTATGAACTTTCAAAGGGCCCAAGGCATTTCTCCTACAGGATTTTTTGGACAAGCAACACGAGCCGCTTTAAGGAAAAACTTTCGAGGAAGCGGAGAAGTGATAGATAGAAATGTTGATATTGTTTGCATGAAAACGGAAGTAGAAAAAAGAGAGAATGCGCTTTTATCAGCCTATGATACGCATGCCGGCAAACTAAAAATAGCCCGCGAAACAAGAAAAACCGATTTCTTGGCCGCATGGTCCATCCAGGACCCCAAAGCAAGGCATACAGCCCTTAAAACAGCCTGGGAAAAATATCGCCAAAGTGTAAAAACGGCCGCAAATGAATGGAACATAAGCAGAAAAACAACATGGACCCAATTTGCTCAACAAGCAAAATCCTGCAAAGCCACAGCGGCCGAGACGCAAGACTTAGAAAAAGTTGAAGTGGCGGAATAATCCAGAAAGAGGATCGCAATCCAAGGAATAGAAATCACGATTTATTGTTGTGTTCCCTGTATAATAAAATCCAGTGACTACTGGATTTTATTATAGACTCCATGAGGTGAACGTTTCAAATTTGGTCTTGTAAAGTTTTATCATTCAATATATAATGACTTAACGATTTGTTCCTGCTATTATTTTTTTTCAAAAACCAACCGTTTCTTAGACATTTTTTGATTATCCTATGCTAAAACCAATATGGACATATAAATTACGGAGGGCAAGATTCTCAAATTTTGTTTCTATTTTCATTTCTATTTTTAGTGTCAAAAATATCAAAAAGTTTTTCAAAAAGTTCTTCAAAATTCCTATACAAGAAAGAACAATTAAAAAACAATTTGATTTAATTTATTCTCATTTTCGTCAACGATTTAATCTTGATTATGCCTTTGATGTCAATGTTATTTATTATTTAAATAATAAGCCTGCGATATTGAATAAGTTTGAACTTTGGAAAATTGTTATCCAAGAATTTGGTGATATTTTACGTTCCTTACAACCAAAAAGTATATTAGAAATTGGCTCTGGCACCGGTAAGAACATTCTAAGTCTCGCGGCTATGCTGGATATTGACAAATGTGTAGGTTTGGACCTTGCCGAAAATGGCGTTCGGCTTTCCAAAGAATTGACAAACGACCCTCCTTTGGATTTTCTCGGATACTTAACGATGATTGATAAAGAAAAAATAAGAGAAAAACTTAAAAATACGCAAATTGAATTTGTACAAGGAGACATGAGAGATTTATCCATGTTCCCGGATAATAGTTTTGATGTGGTTTTTTCTTATGCCGCCATTGAATTGATATCTCAAGATTATGACCAAGTTTTTAAAGAAGTTTATCGGGTTACTAAAAAATACGCTGTTTTTTATGAAGGTTTTAATGAATATAACAGCATGATTCAGCAAATATACAGACGAAGGAAAAATTATTTTATGGGAGATTCAACGGATGTGTCAAAAGCAGGTTTCAAACTCATCAATTTTTATATGCCTCAAGTAAGCGGAATAAAAACTAATAATAGTTTTTTAATAGCTATGAAACGGCCTGCGGATTCCTAAACGTCATTTTTAACTCAACCCTCCATCCCAGACAGGTGATGAAGGCGCTCCCTTTTTTACCCGCCTGTTCTTTGATCGTACAACGCAGTTTACGATTTGGCGGGTAAGCTTGCCTACTCCTTCCTTACGAATGATTTTTCTCGCCCCATAAATAAAATTTATGGCTTTGTTTAAACCCGACCTGCGGTAGAATACATTTTTTTTCAAGCGGTATGCTCTTATAAACGCGGGCGAACAGTATTGTTTCATAAATCGTATGCGTTGTGTGATCATTTTTTGTCGCATCTTGTATGAGATGCTATCCTCGCTTATGTAATGATCGAAAAGATTTATGCGCGCAAATTTTACTACCCCGCCATTTGCTATGCATTGGGCAAACCAGATCACATCCCATTCGATTGCATCAGGAGGGAATAAACCAACTTTTGCAAATGTGCTTCGTTTAATGACAAACCCATTGCCGCATGTGCCATAGGTAAATGCATGCTCCGCGGTACTGCCGTAGTTTATGCCCGGACCATAATAAAATGGGCGGCTGGTATTGCGTACTAAAAAATGTTTTATGCCTCCGCATACCAGCACATCAATATCAGAATTTTTTTTCATCACCCCGACAGCCGCATCTATGCCGTCGGCATGCACTCTGTCATCATCGGGCAAGAGTATGATATATTTCCCGCGTGCGAGCATGATGGCTTTATTCAATCCATGTTGAGGTGACCGATCTTGTTCCGAAAGAAAAATATGCACTGCGTCACGATGGCGCAATACTACTTCTTGCGTAGAATCGGTGGATGCGCCATCTGCAATAATAAGCTCATCCTCGCCGCTTATAAATTTTGCTAAATCCGCAATCGTATTCTCAAGCCGAGGGCCACGATTTTTTGTGAACACAAGATAAGAAATTCGCCGCGTATGCGCGTCATCAAAATGTTTATAGTAAAGGAATGTATTATCTGACATGATTATTTATATTTCAATTTCATGTCATGTGCGCGGTTTCCATACAGCAAATGAATAAAAATCATGGTACAATCCGCCACAGGGAACATGCTGTGCTTTAAGAATATCTATAGCGCCGAGATGCTCAAGTTCGCGCAGGCGCGTCATATAGCCCGATAGATAATTTCGTTTGCGACTGTGCATGAGCGTGAGATAGTCCGGTAAATTATTTTCATCATAAAACTCCACAAACGAGTCCACATGCACGAAGACAGAGGGTTTTTGCGCTAGCGCGAATTGGAGAAACGGTTCGAATTTTTCGCCTATCTGCTCGAGGGAATTCACGGCTAAAATCGCAGATCTTTCTTTTAAGGAAAACGATTTTTCGGGAAAAAACATATCAAATATATGTCCGGTTATGTTGTATCCTTTTTTCTCGGCAAGCAGATTAATTATTTTTTTTGGTACATCAATCCAGTCTGAACCGTGAAGTTCTTTTTCCGGATACATGTGGGCGAGTTCCACAAGGTTCGCACCCGTACCGCAGCCAAATTCATAAATGGGATTATGAGTCGAAAGATAAGTGGCAAAGAGCCATTGGCGAATGATAAAGAGAAAATCTCTCTCAAAATTTTCGTTAAGCGGCATAACATAATCGCCATAGAGACGGACTGGATGTTTTTGTTTAATATACTTAGGTATAAGAGAACGCTCGTCGTATCCGGACTCAATGAACATATTGAGATTTTCATTCCATCCTCGTATCCAGCGCTCTTTTTGATCAATGCCCGATATGCCCAAGTCGGGAGATTCAAGCCGTTTAAGGATTGTCAGCATAGCTTGATCGCGTTCATGTTGTTCCATTTCTCGATAACGAAGATCAGTCTTTTGAATCAATATACGGATTTTCTCCGAGAGATCACTGACGGCAACGTCAAAGAATCGCGCAATATCTTTTTCTGATAGTGAGTGGATAGTGATATTCATATCCGTATACTACATATAAAATTAAAATATATCAAGATTTTTGTATGTAACCCCTCACGCTGTCATTGCAATGAGTCGCTGGTGTTGCAATCTCTATCTCGGAATGTGAGATTGCCGCGTCATTGCTGTTCCTCGCAATGACATATCTTTGGCTTAATTTTAAGAGGGTGTGAGCAGTTACTTTTGTATGGGATTGCATATGATGGAGGGAAACATATGATTCCCTTCTTTTGTTATATTATGTATGAAAACTGTTATTCTATGCGGCGGAAAAGGCACACGTATGAAAGAGGAAACCGAGTATCGTCCCAAGCCCCTTGTGGAAATTGGCGGCCGCCCGATTTTGTGGCATATCATGAAAATCTATGCGCACTACGGTTTTAACGAATTTGTGGTGGCGCTTGGCTATAAGGGCGATATGATAAAGAATTATTTTCTCAATTTTCACGCGCATGCGGGCGATTTTACGCTTCATACGAATGAAAATAGGATTGAAGCGCATCACGCGCGGGATGATAATTTTATTATTACGTTCGTGGATACCGGACGTGAGAGTATGACAGGGGAGAGGATACGGCGCATATCGCCCCATATAAAAGACGAAAATTTTATGATTACGTATGGCGACGGCGTGGCAGATATTGATATTGGCGCATTGGTGGATTTTCACCGCGCGCACAGGACAATTGGGACAATTACCGGCGCCATACCCCACTCTAAATATGGCTTTTTGAAAGTTGATGCAAACCGCAATCTCGTCACTGATTTTTATGAAAAGCCGCTCCTGCAAGATAATTATGTCAACAGCGGATTTATGGTATTTAACCGCCGTATATTTGATTACCTTGACGACGAAATGCTGGAAACAAATACCTTGCCGCGTTTAGCACAAGAGCGCGCGTTGTCCATGTATCCCCATAAAGGATTTTGGAAGGGAATGGATACCTATAAAGAAGTGGAAGATTTGAATCGTATATGGGAAGCAGAGAAGCCGTGGAGGGTGTGGAATTGAGATTATGGAAACAAACAATTTGCAGAAATTTTTTCAAAATAAACCGGTGCTTATTACCGGGCACACGGGTTTTAAGGGCGCGTGGCTCGCGCAAGTTTTGATAAACTGGGGTGCCCGCGTGACGGGAATCGCGCTTGAGCCCCATGTATCGCCCAATCTTTATGATATGCTCGGACTTGCGCGCCGCATGAACACTTATATTCTTGATATTCGTAATTTTTCCGAATTGCAGGCGGTTTTTGAAAAAGAAAAACCGGAAATTGTCATTCATCTTGCCGCGCAGGCGATTGTGCGCGAGAGTTATCGCGATCCTTTGCGCACGATTGCGGTTAACACATTGGGGACAGGTCATGTACTTGAAGCAATACGCCATTGCGCGTCAGTCAAGTCCGCAGTGTTAATCACCACTGATAAAGTATATGAGAATAAAGAATGGTGGTATAGCTATCGCGAAAATGATAGACTCGGCGGACAGGATCCTTACAGCGCAAGCAAGTCTTCGGCTGATATCATCATCGCGTCTTACACAAAATCTTTTTTTCATCCGAAAAAATTTAAAAAAGATCACCATACATTAATTGCAACGGCTCGCGCCGGAAATGTGATCGGAGGAGGAGACTGGTCCAAAGATCGGCTTGTTCCGGACTTTGTACGCGCGGTATTTGAGGATAACATGTCTTTGCGCATGCGCAATCCTCACTCAATTCGACCATGGGAATATGTGCTTGAGCCTGTCAGCGGTTATCTTCTTCTTGCTAAGAAATTATATGAAGGCGATACGCGCTGTGTTGGCGCATGGAATTTTGGGCCGCATGATGAAAGTTTTATTACCGCTGAGGAAATGATACAAAAAGCCATTGTGATTTCAGGTCGCGGGGAATATCGCGTTGAGTCGGATGACTTTGCGCATGAATCGGCATTGCTTAAGCTTGATATTGCAAAAGCAAAAACCGTGCTTGGATGGAAGCCAATTTTAAATGTGGAGCAAAATCTGCGTTTCACCCTTGACTGGTATAAAACATACTATGACAAAAAAGAGGATATTGTCCGCTTTACCGATTCGCAGATTGATTTATTTTTTCGGGAGTTTTCGGCTCGTGTGGCATAAAAATATATTAGACCTGACTTTGTAATTATTTTTGTGCTGCAATTTCCAGATTTCGGCTGCAGCGAAGTAAAAATTTTTCAACATATACGCTGTATATGCTTCAAAATTTTTTTAGCACCCGCTCGAAATCTGAAAATTTTGCTACAAAAATAATTACAAAGTCAGGTCTATTTTATGATTAATGGTGTTGGCATATATCCGCGTCAGGTGTTTTGCAACGATCAAGGCTGTGTATATACAATGATGCAAAGGAGTGATGAATGTTTTGAACGCTTTGGCGAGGTTTATTTTTCTTATATAAAGTCGGATGTGATCAAGGGATGGAATCTTCATGCGCGCGCAGATATGAATATGGCATGCATAACAGGCACTATACAATTAGTCCTCTATGACCGAAGAGCTGATCATGCAAGCGCAGGCGCAATTCAGGAGATAATAATAGGCGAGCGCGACTATCGTCTTGTGCACATTCCTCACGGTGTCGCATTCTCATGGAAAGCGCTGGACGGACAGGGAGCGCTTATCGCAAATTGCGCAACGTTGCTCCATGACCCGAAAGAACTTACCAAGATAAGCATTACAAGTAGCGAGATACCTTATCAATGGAAATAAACACAACGCACAAACTTGTGAGTATTGGCTTACCCACCTATTGCGGGGAAAAACGCATCGCGCGCGCGCTTGATTCATTGTGCGCGCAAACATATCCTCATATTGAAATTATTGTGTCGGATAACGCTTCAGATGACGAAACACCCACTGTATGTAAAGCATACGCAGACCGTGATTCCCGCATTCGTTTTTTTCAACAAAAAGAGAACATAGGCAGAATGGATAATTTTCTTTTCGTGCTCTCTCGGTCCCGCGGCGATTATTTTATGTGGGCGGGCGATGATGATACATGGGATGCGCGGTTTGTAGAAATCCTTGTTGCGGGTCTTGATTCCCATCCTGAACATGGAGTTGCGCTAAGCTCTTTTCGCCGTGAACGCGGCGATAATGCTCTATCGGAAATAATATCATTTGCCGGCATACATCAGATAACGGGTCTGTCCTATCAAGAGGTGTTTAAGAAAATGGTCATGCACGAGCCGATTCATATTTTTTTTAGCGGCGTATGGCGGAGAGATATTGTTCAAAAACTTTTCAGCAGATCCCTTCCCGCAACAATCGCATGGGATCGGATCATGATGGCGGAAGCCGCGCTCATGACACATTTCTATTCGGCTGATCCTGTGTTATTTTATAAATATGCCAATCCCATTTCAATAAAATCGCGGCACGCAAAAGATCCGGAACACAATCGCAATAGAGCGCTGTTTGCATACGATAAGTATTTGATTGCGTTGCTTGCGCGCATAATCACCTCTCCCCTTATCCCTGCGAGGCGCAAGTTACTCGTGCCGATCCATTGGCTCGGAGCAATATGGATGCGGCGCAAAAGAATTATCGGCGTAACGCTTCGTGATATGAGGCGTCTGATGGCGGGGTAAATGATGCGCGTAAGTCCTATTTGAATTTTTTGCAGGGCACTGGTAGCATATTATGGTGACGGAATAAATATATATGAAGCAAAATATTCTCATAACCGGCGGGTCTGGATTTATCGGATCCAATTTTATCCGATGGATATATGACCGCTACCCCTTGTATCGGATTTTTAATCTTGATGCGCTGACGTATGCGGGAAATCCGGAAAATTTGCTTGATGTTGAGCAGGGAGAAATAACTAGAAATACACAAGATAAACGGTATCATTTTATCAATGGTGATGTATGTGACGGCACATTGCTTAACGCCATGTTTGATACGCATCGCTTTGAATTGGTGGTTCATTTTGCCGCTGAAACTCATGTGGATCGTTCGCTGATAAACGCGGCAAATTTTATCCGTACCAATATAGAAGGCACGCGTTCGCTCATGGAATCCGTGCATCAATATCACACCCCGCGTTTTGTGCATATCTCGACTGACGAAGTATATGGTTCCGTGGAAAACGGATTTGCGGATGAGTCAGCGCCATTGCGTCCGTCCAATCCTTACTCCACATCAAAAGCCGGAGCCGACTTACTTGTGCAGTCATACATGAAAACATATGCAATTCCCGCTATTATTGTGCGCGGATCCAATAACTATGGGCCGTACCAATATCCGGAAAAATTGATTCCCATGTCAGTATCAAATTTAATGGAAAATAAAAAAATTCCGTTACATGGGAAAGGGGAGCATGTGCGCAGTTGGTTGCATGTAAAGGATTTTTGCTCCGCGATTGATGTAGTGTCCCATAAAGGACAAGAGCGCACGATTTATAATGTGTCAGGAGAGCAGATGAATAATCTTGAGATTCTCGGACTTGTTGCCAATTATTTGGGTAAAGATATTGCTTTGTATAAAGAGCATGTGAATGATCGGCCGGGCGCTGATTTGCGCTATGCACCCGATTCCGCGCGCTTGCAAAAAGAACTCGGCTGGTCGCGAGCGCATTCGGTGCAATCAAGTCTGAAAGATGTGGTGGATTGGTACGGACAAAACCAGGCATGGTGGCGGAAAATAAAAGCAACAAAAGAATTTCAAGAATACTACGACAAGCAGGCAACAGCTCAATGGTATTAAAGAGGACTTACGCATGTGATTCCTATTCCCCTCCTGATGCAGGAGGGGTTAGGGGAGGTATAGGTGAGGGATAAAACTTGCAGTATGTCATTCTTGCCCTCACTCCTTACCACCCCTAACCCCTCCTATCCTAGGAGGGGAATAAGGAGTCAAATGTGTAACGTTTATGCAAGGAATGAAAACACAAACCAAATGTCGGATGTGCCGCAGTGAAAAGCTGGTGGAGTTTTTGAATTTAGGCATGCAGCCGCTTGCTAATTCTTTTTTGTCAAATACTGCTGGGGCCGATAATGAGCTGATGTATCCGCTACGCGTGATGTATTGTACCGTATGCAATTTATGCCAACTTGGGGAAGTAGTTGATCCTGAAATTTTATTTCGCGATTATGTTTATTTTTCTTCCGGCATGCCAAGTTCCCCTCACTATACCGCTTATGCAGCCCAAGTAGTGGCTCGATTTACCACAAGTCCGAAGGATATGGTAGTGGAAATCGGAAGCAATGACGGCCATTTACTTATGGAAATTCAGAAAAGAGACGTCAACGTATTAGGCGTGGATCCGGCGCGCAACATTGCAATGCAGGCGTGTATGAGAGGAGTTGAAACTTTGCCGGAATTTTTTTCCGAACAGCTTGCTCGCAAAATCCGTGAACAGCGCGGAGCGGCGCAAGTGATCATTGGCAACAATGTAGTCGCCCATATTGATGATCACCATGATTTGATGCGCGGGATCAAAACTCTTTTATCTGATGATGGCATATTTGTTTTTGAAGCGCCCTATCTCGCGGATATGTTTGAGAATTTGACGTTTGACACGGTGTATCATGAACATTTGTCATATTTTTCCTTGCGTCCATTGCAAAAACTTTTTAAACAATTCGGCATGGAAATTTTTGACACGCAGGTGTTTCCGGTGCAGGGAAATTCACTGCGCGTATATGCGTGTCACATGGGCACGCGCGCGATTAAACCCGCGGTTGCGGAATTGGCAGACAAAGAAATTGATTTGGGTTTTGACAGACTCTCCTCGTATCAGAATCTCGCTCAGCGAATCGTGGAATTAAAAAATAGCGTACGCAAAACTGTTCTGGCATTCAAACAAGAGGGTAAAAAAATTGCTTGCTATGGCGCGCCGGCAAAAGGAAACACGCTTCTTAATTATTTCGGACTGGGGGCTGATGTGTTGTTTTTTGCCACGGAAGAGTTGCCATCAAAAATCGGGTTGCTCACGCCCGGCACGCACATTCCTGTTGTGCATATCAATGATGCCCGAAAAAATCCTCCGGACTATTATTTACTTCTGGCGTGGAATTATAAAGATGTTATTCTGGCGAAAGAAAGAGCATTTCGCGCAAACGGGGGCAAGTTTATCCTACCCATAGGAGGCGAGCGGATTGTTTAACAGAGGACTTTTCCGTTTAATTCCTCCCCCTAGCATAGGGGGAGGTAAGGAGGGATATGGGTGAGGCGCATAAACTTTTTCTTTAGGTTCTTGCCCTCACCTATACCACCCCTAACCCCTCCTCCATAGGAGGGGAATAAGAGTGAAATGCGTAAGTCTTAAATATATAACGTCAATATGGCTAGCTCTACTCATGATGCAAAACATAAATGGACGAATTGGCGCAAGGCGAATTTTAATTTTTTTAAAAAACGTCTTGATTGTCTTGATAATCATTTGACACTTTTGGATATTGGATCCGGACCGGAACAGTTCAGGGAAATTACGTGGCGGTTTAAGGAAGTGATATCAGTTGATTTTAAACAATACGGCACTACCAAGATTGTTGCCGATATTACGAAGGGCATACCCATAGAAGATAAAACCGTTGATATTGTTTTCCTCTCAAATGCTCTTGAACATTTGCCGGACGGGCAATTTATATTGCGTGAGTGTTTTCGCGTATTGCGAGAGAGAGCGGGGGGAGGGCTTATTATCGGGACCGTTCCTTTCATAGCGCCGGAACATCAAGGTCCGTATGACTATCATCGGTATACCCACTATATGCTTGAAATTCTTTTGAGAGATGCCGGATTTCAAGATGGGGAGGTCATTGCCATCGGCAAGCCGGTAAAAGTCTATATTAATATGATAGATGAGTTTTTTAGACGGCTTAGAGGCCAAAAAGTTTCCGATAACCGCATGGTGCAGTGGATATTTTTTCAAAGCGTAAAACTGATTAGGCTGATTAATCTCGCTTTCTTTGCCATTTTTCTCCCTATTTATAATCTTGCGGAAGAAAGGCATAATTTTTGCCAAGGATTTGGATTTATCGGATATAAACGCAGTATCCAGGCAACGCAAGAGAGGCGTTAACTATGTTTCTACGCACTATCAACATTCATTGGATGGCATTGATCTTGAGCGCCGCGGTTGGCGGCATCTATGCAAGCCATCATTTTTTTATTTCCCGCACGCTTGATGCAGGCCAGACATACTATCCCGTGACTCTTGCCGTCGATCCTGATGGTGCTTCATTTTATGCGCACCGCGCGCATGCCGCATATCTTGGACAATGGATCATCGGTGATATTCATACATCGGAGCACGAAGGAGGACCTGCAATTATGCCTATGTTGAATCCGTTAATCCTTGGTTTTATGGGTCGGATTGGCGGTTCAATGAAAAACGGATTTATTGCATCTGATTTTGTGTTTCCGGCAATTATTTTTCTTTTGGTCTATGCAATCTGTTATGAATTAAGCAGGCGCCGTCTTCCCTCCATGCTTTTGAGCGCACTATTCATTTTTGTTCCCACATTAGGGACTGCGTTTCCTCCTGTTTCTTTAGTCCATATAAAAAAAATTGTACAGATGTTTCTTCCATTTAGATATGGGGAGTCAACGCTTTTTTTTAGTAATTTTGAAGAACCTAAAATAACATTTATATTTTTTGCTTTTGCTGTCTGGTGTATTATGCGCGCTGTCAGTCAGAAAACGCCGTTGCGGACAGCTTGTGCCGGTATGAGCTTGGGTATTTTATTTTACACATATCTTTTCGATTGGGTTACGATTCTCGTGGCATTAGTATTGCTTCTCTTCATGTTTGTCTTTTGGTTGAAAGATTATAATGGCGGGAAACATATACTGCATATCTTAGTGATCGGATTTGCGGTTTCCATACCGTATTGGATTAATCTTTGGATGCTCTACCATGCGCCGTATGCGGGCGATATTATTGCGCGCGCCGGACGGGAAATTGGCCATGCATTTCGGATTGCTACGGCATGGAAATCATATATACGCATCGTAGCGTTGACTCTCCTTCTTCATTTTTTTGCGTTATCAGGAGACGGCATACGAAGACAAAAGCTGGCCATCATCATTGCATTTCTTTTTTCTTACGCCGTGGTTCTGAATGTTCAGGTGGTCACTGGATTCAATATCCATCCGGATCATTGGTATAGGGTGCAATTCCTTCCGATCATGCTCGCGGTATTTCTTCTCGCCCTGGTATTCTATGATCGCTTTATGCCACATCGTATGAGAGTTGCAGGAACATGGCTCGCAGGAATTTTCCTTGTTTATTTTTTGGGCGGGCAAATGTATTATCAATATATGATCAGTTCCGATATTGCCTACGCGCAGAACTTTACTATCCCGCATGCCCGTCATGAAGCGTATCAATGGCTGACTCAACATACATCAAAAGGGTCGGTTGTTGCCGCGCTGTCATTTGAGACGAATCGCGAAGTGCCACTCTATACGCATAATAAAATTTATGTTCCTCATGGTCTTCTTACGTTTGCATCAGATCAAGAGATATGGAATCGTTTTTTCTTTGTCAATGCGCTTTTTGGCATAACACCTGAAATGTTTCGTGATAGCCTTGAAAAAGGAGATGGCGTGTATTATCTTTTTGAAGAACGATACGGCTCGCATGAATTTGATAGTTCATTTCTTGGATATGAAAGAAAGTTTCCAGAAGACATGATAAGGCATTCTACCCAAATGTATACCGAATACATCGCGACGAAACATGCTCTAGCGCCTGCATATCGTCTTGACTATATTATGACAGATAGTCGTGACGGAACAGCAGGGAAAAACCTTGAGTTGGCTTTATACCTGAAAAAGGTGTATGATATCGGAGGCGTGAAGATTTATACATTACAAGATCAGTAGAGCTCTAGATAGTATGACTATTTCGGAATCAGTTTATGCGGTACAGAAGAAATATGGCGGCCTCGGCTGGCCGTCGCTTTTTGTAAAACTCAAATTTTTCGCAGCTCCGTTTGTGCAGATTATTCCATTGGTGCCGGAAGAGGGAACGATTATTGATCTTGGATGCGGGTATGGCATTCTTTCAAATATGCTGGGGATGCTCTCCCCGAAGCGGCGTGTTTTTGGTATTGATTGCGATGAGTCAAAAATCCGCACGGCTGATCGCGGGGTGACAAATGTATCATTTTATTGCGCAGATATCACCACAAGCGATATACCCCAGAGTGATTGCATAGTGATTATTCATGTCCTGCATCATTTGCCAAGCTACGCGGCTCAAGAGGAGATGCTTCGTGCATGTGTGGGGCGACTGGAACCGGGCGGCAAGCTTATCATCACCGAAGTTGATAAGCTCCCAAGATGGAAATATGCGTTTTCATGGATTGCAGATCATCTATTATATCCAAAAGATACAATAACATTCCGATCGCAGTCAGATTGGCTTTCATTATTTTCTTTATTTCCTCTTGACGTTGAGTCAATCCCTATGCATCAGGGGGTTTTATTTCCTCATATCACGTTTGTTGCGAAGAAATCTATATTATTAAGACCTTCTGCACAATAAGCTTTTGAGATGATTTTTTCAAATTTCGAGCGAAAAAGGTGATGAGGGATGAAGGCGTACTGGTTTAAGTACGCCGAATCCCGAAGAACCTTTTGTAGCCGAAATTTGGAAAAATCAGCCAAAATGTTATTGTGCAAAAGGTCTTTAGACTCATGAAATTATTCCGTCAAATAAAACCCGAATTTATTGATGATCGCGGGGGCATTACGCGGATTCTTGATAGTATGGCGCCTATTGTCAGCATTCTTTTTGTGACATCAAAACAAGGATCTATTCGTTCTAATCATTATCATAAAAAAGATACGCATTACTGTTATCTCGTATCGGGAAAAATGGAATGGTTTGAAAAGCCCGTTGAGGGAGGGGAAATAGAATCCGCAATACTTGAATCCGGGGATATGATATTTACGCCGACAATGACAATTCACGCGGTTCGATTTCTCGAGGACTCGGTGTTTCTTACGTTTGCAACCGAGTCGCGCAATCAGGCGGATTATGAAGCAGATACGGTGCGCGTTCAATTAATATGACCATGCGTTTTGGCGTAATCGGAATCGGATATTTCGGCAGGCATTATGTGCGGTTACTGCAGGAAATGGAAGGAGTAGAACTGATTGGCGTTGCCGCGCGTTTCGTTGGAGAAATTCCCGAACTTCCAGGCACAATAAAAAAATACGAATCTGCCGATGCGTTGATTTGCGATTCAATGATTGATTGCGTGATTATTGCAACGCCTGCGTCAACACATGCGCAGTTTGCCATTGCCGCTCTTCAAAAGGGCAAGCATGTAGTGATTGAAAAACCAATGGCAGTTTCGGTTGCCGAGGCCGAAGCCATCGCCTATGCGGCACACATAAGCGAACGCGTATGCATGATTGGCCACCAGTATTGCTACAACGACTATATCCGACAGCTTAAAAAAGAAATTGAACAAAAAACAATCGGCGATATTAAATATATGTTTGTCGAGCATTTGTATCCGGGGCCCGTGCGGCTTGATATCGGGTGCTTATGGGAAACGGCAACGCACGAACTTGCGATTATTGATTATCTTTTTCCGAACGCGCGCGCAGTGAAAATAATCGGACAGACGGTAGATATGACGGGTCACGGGCGCGATGATGCGGCAAGCGCTGCTATTACATTTGATAACGGCGTAGTGGTAAGTATTGTGACTTCATGGTTTGCCCCGCAAAAAGTGCGGCGCATGATAATGGGCGGCACAAAAGGAATGGCGATTTTTGATGAAAAAGAAACGCATCCGCTTGTGTTGTTCAGACATGCCTATCCGGAACAAGAATCGCCGGAACTCCATTCATCGCATTTTTTTGAAATTACGGAAAAAGAAATATATATTCCCCATGTTGATGCGCATGAGCCGCTGTATAATCAGTTATCGCATTTTATAGATTGTATTATTCAGAAAAAAACACCCGTCACCGATGTTCATCATGGACTTCGTGTCACAAGACTTTTGAATGAGATAACCGCGCGTATGCGCGCTTGAGAAAGAATGGATCTTAGCATTATTATCCCCGCCTATAATGAAGAACATCGTTTGCCCCCGACTCTTGCGCGGGTACTTGATTTTTTGCACGCCCATTATCAAGGCACATTTGAAATTATCGTGATAGACGATGGAAGCAAAGATGGGACAGAGCAATCTGTCCGTGCATTTGTTATTCAATATCCTTCCGTGCATCTTATATCATTGGAACGAAATCAGGGAAGAGGGGTTGCGGTACGCCAAGGCGTTGATATGGCAAAGGGAGATTTAATCCTTGAGATGGACGCGGATGGCAGTGTGGACATGGAGGCGGCTCAACGATTTGTTGCATATATGGATACGCACCCGGATATTGATATGCTCATTGGTAGCCGCAACATCAAGGGCGCGCGCATTGCCAAGCACCAACCCTTGTTGCGCGTTATTCTTGGTAATATATTTCTTGCGTTGGCGTGGCTGATGTTTGGATGGGATTTTCGGGATCGAGTAAATGGATTTAAAATGTTTCGTAAAAAAACGGCACATGATATGTTTGTCCATCAACATGAGACCGGATTTCTTGCAGAAGCGGAGCTTGTCGTTATTGCGGAACACAGAGGTTGGAAATATGAATTGCTTCCTGTCATATGGACCGATAACCGCGATTCGCGCATACGGCCGTTGAGAGAATCATGGCGTTCATTCTGGGGCATGTTTGCCATTCTCAAACGCGTAAGGCAAGGCGTATACAATAGACCTGTCCCCTTATAATTTTCGTAGCGAAATTTTCAGATTTCGAGCGGGTGCTAGGAAAAATTTTGAAGCATATACAGCGTATATGTTGAAAAATTTTTACAAAGCCGTAGCCGAAATCTGGAAATTGTAGCAGAAAGGTTATAAGGGGACAGGTGTAATAAAACTTCCTCATCTTTGAAGATGTTCTAGTGATATGGATACCAATGACCGCGGATCGGCATTTTTATTAAAAAAAGAAGATGTTGACGTAATCCGCGCCGCAACGCCAATTGGAGGTAAGAATCTTCTTGAACCGCTTAAATCAATGGCAATCAAGCATAGCTTGCCATTCAAAATTCTTGAAGATCATCAGATAGTTAATGATGCCGAAGTACATATACATCAAGGCGATCTTTGGTATTGCCTTGAAGGCGAGGTGAAATTTATATATGGCGGCGCGTTGGTGGAGCCGCGAGTAAAAGTGCGTAAAGACGGGACAGAGGACGCAAGCGAGCAATTTGGTAAAAAAATTTCCGGAGGCACAGAAACAGTATTGAAGCCGGGAGATTGGTTATGGATCCCCGCAGGTGAACCCCACCAACATTCATGCGCGGGTACGGCACGGTTGATGATTATAAAGGTTCCCGTATGATCCTATGTTATTCATTATTAGATCTGACTTTGTAAATATTTTCTACTGCAATTTCCAGATTTCGGCTGCGCCTTTGCAAAAATTATTCAACATATACTCCGTATATGCTTCATAATTTTTGCTTCGGCTCGCCAGAAATCTGAAAATTTCGCTACGAAAATATTTACAAAGTCAGGTCTATTAAGAAAAGGGTCGGATTATGCGATTTATTTCCACACTTCATTGTGAGACAGCTTGGAATCTTGAAGGGAGATTGCAAGGCCAAATTGACACTGACTTGCATGACATTGGCATTGCGCATGCACACAAAAAAGCTCTCGCATTTCAGCAGGGCCAATGGCGCATCGCAAGGATCATAAGTTCTGATTTGAAGCGGACGATTCAAACCGCGCACATTATCAATACCTATCTTAATGTGCCGCACGAAATGGATGTCCGGTTACGCGAGTGTTGTTATGGATCGTTGCAAGGATTATATAAATCTGAACTTACCGCCAAATATCCGAAGTGGAATGATTCATTTTTATCCTATGATTACCGTAGTGTTGGCGGCGAATGCCGTGAAGACGTCATTAAGCGTCAGCATGAAGCTTTGATTGATCTTCAACATATATATCACTCCGAGGATATTCTTATCGTAGGGCATGGGACAAGCATGAATACGCTTTTTTCCGCATTGGGTATGCCGAATTTACCGATACGCCGCGATGAGATCAGAGTGTTGACGTATGAGAAATAATTTATTTTGAATTGCCTACAATTTACCCACGATCGTGTATATTTTGTAGGCAATCTTTTATTTTTAATTTGTTATAAAAAATCGCCTTAATAAAAAAAATGTTTGTGCATTTTTTTATTAAGGCGATGCATGTTATGCTCGCCGCGGATATAGCCATCGGGCTACATATGCCGCGGGAGCTAAAGCAATTCCGGTAACTGTTTTTGCGGCCTTGCAGGCGCCGATAAGGGGCCACGCAAGAGCGTAGACAAGCGCCAGAGTAAGGAAGATTCCGAGGAATGGCCCGAATAATTGGGCAATCCATTCCGGGAACATTCCTGACAAAAGCCATGTCCCGAATCCGCTTGCCGTATGGAGCGCTTGCCATGGATGCAGTATGGCATACATGCCGCCTCCAATAACGGCTGTAATCCGAATTAATTTTGTCACTTTTGCCGCTTTTGCGATTTTGCTCGCTTTGGCGGTAGTAGTAGGCGCAACTACTGTTGCCGCTTTTGCCATTTTTCCGATTTTGGCAACTTTGTAGACCGGCGCGGCAAAGAAGGCAACATCCAGAAGCGCCCAACCAACATCGCTAGAATTTACTTTTTCCCAGCGATATTTTTTTTCAAAATTTGTGAGGCCGTCAGTGAGAAACGATGCGGTAATATCAAGCCCGTGCTTGACATATTGGATCTCCACTGTTTCCATTTCACCCTTGTCATTACGGACAAAGCGGAACTGATCCACAAATCTTCCTTGTCCTTTCTCTATGAGATAGAGCATGAGGATGACAGTTTCTTCGGGAGTATATCTCTTTTTTGCATGTTCGAGAGTGGCTTGCGTAACTCCCGAACTTTGCATGGCCGCTCGAGCAGCGTCGGAAAGAGTTCCTCCATTCTTGACTACTTCTTTCCCCGCATCCCAACGTTTTTTTATAGCTCGTATAGGGGCTCCGGCGACATCAAGCGCTTTACTTTCCGTGATAAAGAGTTTGAAGTCCTCCGGATGGGAAAGAACATCGCCAAGAATCGGGATCAACCTATTTGGCCCAAGGTCATCAAAAAGTTTTTTGAACTCATCTGATTCCTTGAGCATCAATAGAATTCGTAATCCCCATTCCTTATATGTTTGCGCCACCCAACATCCTTGCGGACCAAATTCTTCCGTTGCCCATTCAAGAGCAGGGGTTTGTCTGCAAGGGTCGCCATGAAAGACCCCAGCGATCCTTCTTCCTTTTTCAAGAATAAAGGCGGTCCCATTTGCATTTCGAGTTTCAAGTTCATTGAAACTCAACGCCGGACCATATAATTTGACCAAACCCGCGAGCGTGATGCTCGCAATAATGAGAATAAAAGCGATCCTGTGGAAATGGCTCTTCCATTGCATAGCGTCTCCTGTTGTAAAAGAATCCCTCTCTACTCATTTTTTTCAGAAACATGTATATATTATACTCTATAAAATATGATATGTCAATCTATTGACAAAATATATAATATGGGCAACCAATGGATTTGGTTCCATTCTATCTATTTATAGAACCCACATAAGGGGAAAGACATGGAGAGCGCAGTCAAGGTTGGCGTCGTAGGCTATGGCATGATGGGCCGCATACACGCTCGTGCATGGTGGTCGGGTATGTCGGGGGCAAAGATTGTTGCAATCGCAGAACCGGTCCAAGAACGGCAGGATGAGGTTAGGCGAATGTATACAGGTCCTGTTTTTCCCAACATTGTGGATATGCTTGGATCTGGTCTAAGGCCCGATATCATTATTGTTGCGACTCATGTATCGCGTCATTTGAGTGATACATTGATGGCGCTTCAATCCGGGTGCCATGTTGTTTGCGAAAAGCCAATGGCGCTTACACTGGGTGAATGCGATATAATGGTTGCAGAAGCAAAGCGGCGCAATCTGAAACTCGCAGTCAATCATCAAAGCATTTTTTCTCGCGCAGTTACGGTTGCCGAGCAAAAAATTACGGCAGGCGATATTGGCGAACTGTATGCCATCAAGGCGTATGGCAAAGGCAGAATTGCCTGTAGTGATTTGATGGAAATTGCGGGGCATCTCTTGCATCTCATGCGGTATTTTGCCAAAGGTGACGCGACGGAAATCTTTGGGGATGTCACCTATAAAGGCAAGCCCGTCACCATTGATGACGTGGTTCGTATTCAAGATTTATATTCCGAAGGCAGGGACTCTGGATATGGCGCAGGTGATCGCATGTTTGCGTATTACAAATTCTCAAGTGGCGTGCGCGGTGAGCTGAATCTGGCGGCACTGAAAGGCGCGCCTGATACATTTACCGAGAAATTGGGGAACAGCAGAAATTACGGTTATTTCATTGAATTATGCGGAACTGCGGGGCGCATGCAACTCTATCTTCCTCGGGTACTTTTTTTCAATTCGTCTCCCTATGACGATTTGGCAAAAAACGCAACGCCTTGGGTTGAAGTTGATTCAAGGTTGAGAGAGGAGACGGATCCAATACTCATCAGGCGTCTCAATGAGCAGTTTCTTACTGCCATCAAGGAGGATAATGACCCCGTGGTGTCGGGAAATATTGGACGCATGGTGATGGAGATGACACTTGGAGTATATGCCTCTCATTTGAGCAGGCGACCAGTAGCCCTTCCATTGGTAGATCGCGGGCATCCATTTAGCCGTTAGACAAATTGGTACGAGTAGACCGGTAACTATACGTTGCCGGTATTTTTTTGACAGTGTCCGTTTACATAAGATATAGTTTACCATATGCGCAATAAAGACCTCACCTCGTTTTATAATCGCGTCTACAAAAAAGGAGAACGCGGCCATTATACCTCTATGCTGCTTTCCGGAGATAACATACCGCCGGCAAAAGCTGAAGTTCTCAAAGAGATTTTATGGAAGGGGAAAATAGTTTTGGATGCCGGGTGCGGAACCGGGGAGTTGGCATATTTGATTGCAAAAAAAGGAGCCCAACGCGTGATTGGGGTGGATTACTCGCAAGAGGCGATCGCGGCGGCAAAAAAAACATACCAGTTGCCGAATGTGGAGTTTATCTGCGATGATATTGCCGGTATCAAAGGCAAGTTTGATGTTATCGCTACGCTTGGCACCATTGAGCACACCGATGACCCTTTAAGCGCTTTGAAGCATTTGAAGAGTATGCTTACACAGAAAGGGTCTCTGATTGTGACATGTCCGAATTGGGTCAATCCATGGGGATACATGCTCCTTACACTCAAACATCTTTTTGATGCCAAAATTACGTTAGCGGATATTCATTTTTTAACGCCGCTTGAATTTCAGGCGTGGGCGAAAAAATTGGGCATGAAATTACAATGGAAAACAGTTGAGCATGAATGGGCGCATGGGGAAAAATGTATCAGTGATTTTGAGCGGCGTCTGCCCAATGTGGCGCGCGACTCAAGCCTTCCGACTGATATCAAGAAAATTCTTAAGCACATCAATTGGCTTGAAACTCACATGGTAACCATTGAACAAAACACGAAGTACGGAGGAGCGGTGGGACTTTATCATTTTAAGCGGGTGTGATATATTTTTTTGCGACCCTTGAAAGAGAAAAAGATACGTGTATGTTAAGGTAAAAGGCTCTTTGGAGCCTTTTTTCTTTGAAACATTAGATACTGTTTTTATGTTATAATACGCATGAAAACAGTGATTTTGGCGGGTGGATTTGGCACACGACTTGCGCATATTTCCGGTGGTAAGCCAAAGCCTCTTATGGAAGTTGCGGGCAAGCCGATTCTTGAGCGGCAAGTTAATTTTCTTTTATCTCACGGCATGGACGATATCCGTTTGAGTCTGCATCATAAAGCGGATCATATTATCGCGTTTTGCGAATCAAAGTGGCCGAAACAATTTGAATATGTCGTGGAGCCAACTGCCTTGGGAACCGGCGGCGGCATACGTTTTGCAAGCAAAGATTTACACGATCCTTTTTTAGTGGTCAACGGGGATATTTTAAGCGATATTAATGTGACTGAATTTGTGTCTGCAATACCCAATGCGATTGTAGGCGCATATCAAAAAGATGCCAGGGCCTACGGACTACTTGATATAAGAAACGGAAAAATTGCCGCGTTTCGGGAAAAGCCAATAGAGGAATGCAGTGGATATATTAATGCAGGTTTTTATTTTTTGTATCCGGATGCGTTTTCGCATATACGCACGGCTTCGTTTATGATAGAAAAAGAAATTTTTCCGCAGCTTGCCGAATCAGGAAAACTTAATGTATTTACGCATGACGGTTATTGGATTGATTGTGGCACGGAAGAACGGCTTAAACAGGCGCATGAGGATCATAAAGAAAAATAAGTATTATTTTTTGCATTTAATTCCTCCCCTAGCATAGGGGAGGCGAGGTGTGGGTATAAAGTGATGGATAAAACTTGCGGTCTGTGGTTCCTGCCCTCACCCATACCACCCCTAACCCCTCCTGCATCAGGAGGGGAAAGATGAACTATCCTGTTCCTCCCCTAGCATAGGGGAGGTTAGGAGGGGTATAGGTGAGGATTGGAACATGGAGTTTGTGCCCTCACCCATACCACCCCTAATCACTCCTTTATCAGGAGGGGAATAAGAGATGCAGACGTAAAGATTCTCAATATGATTAAACCCCGCCATGTTCTCGAAAAAGAATTTTTTACCCATGTGCCAAAAGCGCGGAAAATAAATCCGATTTATCGAGGATTTTTTGATATAAATTATAAAGCGCATGAGGCGGCGCGCCCGGGGAAAAAACTTTTGAATATCTACGCCTCATGGGATTTGTCGGGCGAGCGCGAAGATTTTTATCGTGAAAAATTCTATAACGAATGCGATTATACGGCGATTGATTACAAAGATGACGGTTTTATTGATCTAAAAAATCTCCACAAGCCGCGTCATCAACTGCCATTTCAGGATGCGTCATTTGATATTATTGTGACCACCAAGTATATTATGGAACATATCTCCGAACCTGAAGCAGTGGTGAGAGAATTTCGGCGCGTGTTAAAATCCGGAGGGCAAGTGTTTGCCATCGTCCCGCACATCAGGCGCCAACATCAGCCGCCGTGGGATTTTTACCGTTATACCGAGTATGCGTTGCGTTATTTATTTACCAAAGCGGGATTCGGCGAGATAGAACTTATCCCGACAAACGGATTTATGGGAGTGGTGGGATATTACGCTTATTTTTTTCAACGGGGACTTGGCGCGCCCAAATGGATTGAGCGATGTTTTGACTTCCTGCATTATTGGATGATTGAACCGATTTGTTATGCGTTAGATAGATTAGATAACGGATATGGCCGCGACATGACGCTTTATTTTTTAATTAGGGCAAAGGTATAAATTCATGCCTCACAAACTCTCCAATCTTTTTATAGGTCCCAATGACAAAATTAAAACCGTGCTTGAACGGATTTCTTCGCTTAAATCAACAAGTCCGCATCTTCCGCCCGGCGTTGTTTTGGTAGTGGGCGCGGACCACAAACTTTTAGGGATCGTCACCAATGGTGATATCCGGCGCGCGTTTGCCGCGGGAATAACGGTGGATCAACCGATTTCCAAAGCAATGAATAAAAATCCTTCTGTCATTGAACAGATAGATCAGGGTGGCGATCTTCTCCCGTTGATTTTTAATAAAATGAAAGAGGGCAAGTGGCCCAAGGATCGCATGGAAAGGATTCTTGTAGTGGATAATAAGCGCCGCGTGGTGGACATGGTTTCGTTCTATGACTTGGTCCGGCATAGCGATGCGCGCTTCAAACATATTGCAGTCGTAGGTCTCGGATATGTCGGGCTTACGCTCGGACTCACACTCGCGGATCTCGGATTTAAGGTAAAAGCATTTGATGTCAATAAGGCGGTCATGGATTCCGTCAAGCGCGCAAAACCGCATTTTTATGAGCAAGGTTTGGATCGTTTGCTCAACGACCATCTTAATAAAAATTTTTTGCTTGTAAATAATTTTGAGGGCGAGAATAATGCCGATGTTTATTTTGTTGCCGTAGGCACACCGCTTGATGCCAACTCCAAGCCAAGCCTTCATTATCTTGAAAAAGCGGTTGCTCATATTGGCGGCGTTCTCAAGCACGGCGATACGGTAGTTTTGCGTTCCACCGTACCGCTTGGCACCACGCGTAATTGCGTGATTCCGATCTTAGAAAAAGAATCCGGCATGAGGGCCGGGGATGATTTTTTGGTTGCATTCGCCCCGGAGCGCACAATTGAAGGAAAAGCGCTTGAAGAACTGCGCAAGTTGCCGCAAGTGATTGGAGGCATCAGCCATGCAAGCTGTGATTTAGTGGCAAGCATTTTTAATTTTATGTCAAACTCTACTATTCTAGTGGATTCTCTTGAAGCGGCAGAAATGGTAAAGCTTGTGAATAATACTTATCGCGACGTGACATTTGCATTTGCCAATGAAGTTGCGTTGATATCGCGACAGTGGGGAATTGACACCAAGCAGGTGATTGAGGCGGCAAACTATGGCTATGAGCGCGGCCGCGTGCCGATGCCAAGCCCCGGCGTGGGCGGTTACTGTCTTGAGAAAGACCCGTTTATTTTTATTGAGAGCGCCAAGCTTAAAGGATATGAGCCTTTGCTTGCCCGTGACGCAAGGCAGGTGAGTAACGCGATGGTTGATTTTGTCGCAGATGATATTATTTCTTTTTTGAAACAAGAGAAAGCGAGCGTAAAAAATCCGAAAATCGCTCTGTTGGGTTTTGCGTTCAAAGGCAAGCCGGTGACATCTGATGTACGTGGTTCTACTACGGTGATACTGACGAAGAAATTACAGCAGTCAGGGTATACAAATATCCACGGATATGACGCGGCGGCGCGGCGCGAAGATATTGTGATACACAAGGTGAAGCATACGCCAAAAGTGGAGCAAGGATTTAAGGATGCCGATGCGGTGGTAGTAATGAATAATCATTTGGATTTTGAAACGCTTGACATTCGCGGACTTCTCGCAAAAGCGAAAAATCCCGTACTTTTTTTTGATACATGGTCGCTCTACGATGCCGATGAAGTCAAGAAGGTAAAGGGAGTGCAATATCGGAGGATATAAAACCATGTATAATTGAGCTTGCATGCCGATATGCAGGCGCAGCAAAATAGCATATACAAATTTTTATGGACAACAAATTATATACGATCGTATAAAAAATGTTGTCCAAGAGAGTTATGTACAAACATTCAATTATTCTTGCTTTAATTCCCGCCCGTGGTGGCTCAAAAGGAATTCCGAAAAAAAATATAACATTATTGGGCGGCAAACCATTGATTGTGTGGAGCATTGAGGCGGCAAAAAAATCGCGGTTTATTGATCGCATAATTGTCTCGACTGACAGCGAAGAAATTGCCGAAGTTGCGCGAGCGGTAGGAACAGAAGTGCCATTTTTGCGTCCCGCGGAAATTGCCCAAGACCTGACGCCAGATACCCCTGTATTTGAACATGCGCTTGCGTGGCTTAAAGAGCATGATGGTTTTGTTCCCGAATTAATCGTACACTTGCGTCCGACCGGACCGCTTCGTACAGTGGAGGAAATTGATGAAGCAATAGAAATGCTTGCCGCCGATCCAAATGCGGACAGCGTGCGCTCCGTGGAAGAACCGCCCAAGCCCCCGTTTAAGATGTGGCAACCGGCGGGAAATTATATAAAACCATTTGCCGAGCTCCATGGTATGAAAGACTTTCATACCATGCCGCGTCAAATGTTGCCGAAAGTTTATCAGACTACGGCGGATATCGGTATTATGCGTTACCGCACGGTCATGGAAAAAAAGTCAGTGATTGGTGACTGTGTAATTCCGTATTTTTTGAAACGTTCGACTATTGATATAGATCATTTGATTGATTTTGAGATTGGAGAATTGTTGTTGAAAAACTTGATATCAGAAAAAAATAAGAGTAGTATTATAACATGATACATAGAGAATTTACTGCAATTTATCAACAACGCGGCAAATGGATCATCGCATGGATTGAGGAAATCCCCGGAGTGAATACTCAAGGGAGAACTCTTAAAGAAGTAAAAGAAAATCTAAGAGAAGCGTTGCGATTGATTGTGGAAACAAATCGAAAATTTTCTCAAAAAGACGGAAATGTACGCCGTGAGCCATTTGAGGTGATGTTGCCTGCCTAAGTTTATGAAACGGGCAGTATTATTGAGATATTTGCATGAACAAGGATGTCTCCTGATCCGTGAAGGAAGGAGGCATTCTGTGTTTATACATCAGAAAACCGAACGTACTTCTACAATCCCTCGCCACAATGAAATCAATGATTTTCTTGCAGAAAAAATTTGTAAAGACCTCGGAATTATATCTCTACGAAAGAAGAAATAGCAAAAAATAAAAGCCCTTCTCTTGTGGGAAGGGCTTAGGATAAGCCGTGAAGCATTACCATGGGAAATTGCGTTTTGCCTCGCGGGAGAGGTATCTCCGTTCTTGGTAAGCAAGGCGCAAACGTGCAAGGCGGGGGTCAGCTTCTGAAGTACAGGGCAGACCTGTCCTCACGAGGTTCGCGTAATTTAAAAGTGGAGTAAGGGTAAGGGGTTCCACGGACAATGTGCCGCTCCCGCATCCGATGGCCTGTTCCATGCTGATGCGGGTTATGCACGCCGTAGCCATGCGGTTGATGATGTACATGAGCGTCTCGTCGAGTTCTCCTATACACCTAAGCAAATAATCAGGGGTGGTGGGGAACAGATTGCTTGTGCGTACCATACATCGAAATGGAAGGTCAGTGAGTTGTCGTTCAAGGATGAGATCTTCATCCAAGGCTCCTGTAAAGAAAGCA
Source organism: uncultured Candidatus Saccharibacteria bacterium (assembly GCA_964361015.1). Taxonomy (GTDB): domain Bacteria; phylum Patescibacteriota; class Minisyncoccia; order Sungbacterales; family HO2-52-23; genus CAYHZE01. Next base: position 35,803 of record CAYHZE010000001.1, read on the forward strand.
AGCAGACCGGGGTCAACGACTGGCTCTGGCATGGAGTCGTCGAGGACAAGCGTCGTGTCTGCCCGCACGACTTCTACGACCGACAGAACGGTAATGTCTGGTCGTTCGGATCGGCTACGGATGAGCACCATGGGACCTTCCAACCGCCCCGTCCGGGAGTCAGGTTTTGTACTCCATACCGTTGCCGGCATAGGACCAAGAAGGGTATTTAACTTCTGAATTTCCCAACACTTTTTTGTGCGTTCTGCCATGCGTTCTTCAAGAGTACTCATATAGGCTCCTTCAACCCAATTCCCCATCTGAAGTAGGACATTTGGTAATTATAGATTATTATCTATATAATGTCAAGTTTTTCAAGTAATCATTTTATCGTCACCAATTTCGCCTATGGCACAGGTCCTTATTTGCGTACCACGGATTTGGCAATTGCGTTTAATGATGAGCTAGAAATTGCGGGATACAAACGCATGGGGATTATTGTGCCATGGGTGTATGGGGAGAAACAAAAGCGCGTGATGCTTGAAGAATTTAGCGAGCATGAAAAAAAATATCCGGGCGAAATTATGCTTGATAAAAAATTGGGAGAATTACTGTGCAGTATTTTTTATGCGGATTCAACATATGAAGAAGCGCTTAGCGCGTGGGTGAAGAATTATCGCGAGGTGTCACTGCACGCATATCAGCATCTTTCGTTTGATGTTGAAGTGGAGACGTTTGGCGGCGAAAAGAGAATAATAGACGGGACAAAAATTGCGGTTGAATTAAGCCGATCGCCGAGATTGCGGTATAATGTTGCGCCGTCGTATGTTACGTCATTTGCCAATGTTGCCGATATTTTAGAACGCGCACAAGCAATCCCGGAAATCGCGGTTGATCATGAGCTTCTTAAACAGGGAGTAAAGGCGGCGGAGTGGGTGGAGAGAAATCAGAAAATGCGTTGCGTGGCATGGCCTGCGACATTTGGGTACTTATGTCCGAATTTCTCCGACTCTTGTCATTCCCGCGAAAGCGGGAATCCAGACTATAACAAAGAAAAATTTGGATTCTCGCGACCTAAGTCGGGAATGACAGAAATGATAGGTGATATGAGTTGCGTTGATAAAGGACGCTACTATGATGAAATTTTTGTTCCGCCGATCGCGCCCCCGCCGCAACCAAATAATGCAGAAATCGAAAAAGGAATTTTTGTAACCATCACCGGTATTCCGGGATTAGAGCGATTGTATCAAGACGCTAAGCGGCTTGGGTTGAAATTATATAGTAATGATACGGATGCCGTGCCAGAAAGTATATACATGTCGCCGCATGTAATTCCAAATAAAAATATCATATGCCAGTTTGCCCGCGCGGGTTGGAGTTCAATTTGGATTTCAATGATAAGCGGGACGCCGCTTGTGGTGCCGGATTTTGATTCTCACGATGATCCAGAAATTTATTTTAATAACCGATCGGTAGAAGAGTTAGGTCTTGGCATTGTCTATCGCGGCCAACCGTTTGAAAAAATTCTTGAGCAAGTGCCGCGCATTAAAAAATCATCTGAGAATGTAAAAAAACAGATTCTTGATAAGTGGGGCACGATTGATGGAAATCGGCATTGCGCGAAGATGTTTGTTGATGATTTTTTAAAAAAATAATGTAGCTGCTCGACAAGCTCGGGGACTAATTTTTTATAGAAGTTGGGAGTAACTTTTGCATATATAAAGGAGTTATATTACATTGAAGCATATATTTCGTAGTCATACTTTTTATGCCAAAAATCATTGTAGAAGTCTGTCAAAATCATAACGGCGACCGTTCTGTCTTAAAAGAAATGATTCATGCCGCGAAAGAAAACGGGGCGGATATTATCAAAGGGCAAATTATTTTTTCCGAAGATCTCACGCCACGCGAACGGTTTGACGAGGGGCATGAGGAAACAAACGGCGTGCGCAAGACCATCAAGCGTCCGTATAGAGCGGAGCGCGAACGGCTCGCGAGTTTGGATTTGATGGAAGACGATTATCGTTTTTTTGTTGATGAGGTGAATCGTGTCGGTGCGATTCCCATGATGACAGTATTTTCGCGCAATCGCGTACCATTGGCGGCAGGACTTCCATGGCAGGGCAAGACATTTGTAAAAGTCGCAAGTTATGATTGCGCGAGCGTGCCGCTTGTGTCTGACTTGGCACATCATTTTGACACATTGATTGTTTCTACCGGCGCTACATTTGACGAGGAGATTAAAAAAACTGCCGCTATGCTGAAAGAAAAAAATAAAAAGTTTGCGCTCCTGCATTGTGTCACGAGTTATCCCAACACACTTAGCATGGCAAACTTGAATCGCATGAATTGGTTGCGTCAGTTTACGCAAGAAGTGGGGTGGTCAGATCACACGCTCGTTGTTCGTGACGGCATTAAGGCGGCAAAAGTTGCCCTTATGCTTGGCGCAGATTATATTGAGCGGCACTTTACGATTCTTACTGCCGACAAAACCAAGGACGGACCCATATCAATTACTCCTGCATTACTTCGCGAGCTTGCTGATTTTGCAAAATTGCCGAAAGAAGAACAGAAAGTGATCGTGGCAAAAGAAATTCCGGAATGGGAAATCATGCTCGGTTCTTCACAGCGCGAGATGACGCATACGGAAATGCTTAACCGCGATTATTATCGCGGACGGTTTGCAAGTTTGGTGAACAATAATGCATGGGTGTATAATTGGGAAGAAAAACAAATATAGGGGGGGGTTAGTTGTTTTTTAAAAGTGACTTACGCATTTTGGTTCCTCCCCTATTCTAGGGGAGGTTAGGAGGGGTATAGGTGAGGGATAGAACCTACGCTATATTGTTTTTTTCCTCACCCATACCTCCCCTAACCCCTCCTATACTAGGAGGGGAAAAGGAGATGCGTAAGTCCTCAAAAGGTCTTAAAGATTTTTTTGTATCACTTATCATATATATTATGGATAAAAACGAGATACATAATCCTCATGTGAATGTCAGATTTTTTAAAGCCGAAGATGTCGGTCCGCGCATTTGGGGCCGCGAGATTTTGGTGGCGCATGTTCCGGGTCTCTACACGGGAAAATTATTGTTAAGAAAAGCCGGTGATGTCAATTATAGAAAAAGAAGCATGCAGTACCATCGCATCAAAAATGAATGTTCCTACCTTTATTCAGGCGAACTTTTGTTTTACTATGATTCCGGTGACGGGAAGGTCTCGGAGAAAAAATTGGTAGCTGGTGATTGCGTCCATATTCCGCCGGGCGCGGTGCACGGCGAAGAGGCGATAACTGATTGCGTGATTTTTGAGACCTCCAATCCGGTGTTTAACGATCGGATGCGCGTGAACGAAACATATGGCTTGCCAAGTCCCGTAAACAGTCTCCCTTCGACAACGCTTGACGAGATAGAGATTAGATAGGATTTAGGATTAATGAAAACGATCGTTATTCCCATAAGCACCAGTTTTACGATACGCAATGTGTTATATACGGACACATTGCGGATTTTATTAGCGGAACCGGATATACGAATCGTTTTTCTTGCCCCTCGCGAAAAAATTGATCACTATCGGAATCAATTTAAGCATGCGCATATCATATTTGAGGTAATGCCTGAACTCAAAAAGCTTCGTCAGGAGAGATTTTTTAGAGTTCTTGAAAGTTCAAGTATTCACAGTCGAACAGTATCCATGATTCATTGGTTTGATTTAAAAAGAAAAGGATCACGCATGAATATCATGAAGCGATTCCCTCTTTTTTTATTACGGAGATGCGCGTGGTGGGTCGGTCAATTTAAGGGGTGGCGTACGGCCATAAGGATGATATTTTATTCCATACCAAGTCGGATATTTCGTGAGATATTTGATACATATCATCCTGATCTCGTGTTCTGTCCAGCAATGGTTTACGGCGAGCCTGTTCTTTCCCGCGAAGCAAAAAAATACGGCATTACCACGGTAGGCATGATTTTGAGTTGGGATAATTTTTACAGTAAGACATTTTTAAGAGCTCCTCCGGATTGCTTGCTTGTTCATACCAATAGTATTAGAGATCAGGCAATAACATTTGCCGACTATCCAAGAGATCGCATTATAGTGATAGGCATCCCGCAGTATGACAGTCATTTCCAAAGAACGCGCCTCAAATCCCGTAATGATTTTATTGGCAAAGAATTAGGCGGCAATCCGTCAAAAAAACTTTTGCTTTATGCAATGTCGGGGAAGAACGGATTATCTATTGAATTTGACATCCTTGATATTATTTATCAGGCAATACGGAATAAAGAGATTAAGGAAGACATTGATGTATTGGTCCGTCCTTATCCCCGTTATGACCTTCCCCAAAAAAAATTAGATATATTGAAGAAAGAATACGGCTTTTTGGCAAAGCAATCAATGATACATGTGGGAACAGGAGCTGATAATTGGGAATTCAATGAAGACTCTCTTGCGCTTCTTGAGAATAGTCTTATGCATGCTGATGTTGTGATAACCATGTTCTCCACATTTTTTATTGAAGCGGCTGTATACGATAAGCCGCTTATTGCGGTGGCGTTTGACGGGTACAAAACATATGATTATTATAATTCGGCCAGGCGTTTTTTTGATTGGGATCACCTTGCGGAAATCAAGCCGCTCGGAGGCATACAAATCACAAGAAATAAAGAAGAATTGGTGCAGGCCATTAATACCTATATGGCCCATCCTCTTTTGCTTAAAGACGGCAGGCAACGTATTGTTCGGCAACAATGCGAATATATGGATGGGCGCGCGGGAGAAAGAGTTGCAAAGGCATTGCTTGATTCAATTTCTCGGTCTACCGACGAGAGGCAATCATTATGGAAAAGAACACGAAGAAAATAATAACAATTTTTCTCACCATTTTTGAGGGAATAGAATCAAAAAATATTCTCCGTACTTCGATTTTGCCTACCCTCTTGTCATTGCCAAACAGCCGCCTTGTACTTCTTGTAAAAAATCAAGAAAGGTCTGATTATCTTATGCGTGAGTTCAATGATCCTCGTCTCGCTTATGAGTGCGTGGATTTGTTGCAAGCCCGCGGACTTGATAAGTTTCTTGCTCGTTTGAAATTCATATTACTGCGCACGGAAACAACTGATTTTCGCCGCAGAATGATGCGTCAGTTGAAACAGCAAGGGAAGGTGGCGTATTTTGCGGGAGTGGTTCTCAATTGGTTCATTGCGAGATCTCTCATACGCCGCGTAGTTCGGTTTATAGATTTTACCTGTATAAGAAACTTCGCGTATGATTCTCTGTTTGATGCGTATCATCCCGATCTTGTTGTCATGGCAAATCTTTTTGATGAGCAGGAAATCCATCTTCTCCGCGGAGCAAAAAAACGAGGCATATCAACAGTCGGATTTATCAACTCATGGGATCGTTTAACGGCGCGTTGCATAATCCGTCTCCTTCCGGATACGTTCATTGTGTTTAATGATTTTTTAAAAAATGATCTTGTAAAATTTCATGATGCAGATCCGTCTCGCATTTTTGTTTCCGGCATTCCGCAATATGACGGCTATATCACAGATCCCCCATCCCGCAGAGAGGCATTCTTTTCATCAATTGGAGAACATGCGCGCAATCATCTCATTATCTATTCGCCTCTGGGCGGCGGATTTCAAGATCTTGATTGGAGCATGATTGATTTGCTTTATGAATTGCGGCAAAAGGGAAGATTTGGAGATCATGCGGTATTGCGCGTGCGCTTCCCTCCAAATGATTATTTTGATTATGAAGAAATCAATAAGCGTCCATTTCTCCGTTATGATTATCCCGGCGTCCGTTTTTCAAAGAAAAGAGGCGTTGATTGGGATATGTCGCCGCGTGAGCTCTCGCACTTGACAGATACCTTGCGCCATATGTCGCTTCTCATTTGTTACGGATCAAGTATGAGCGTGGATGCCGCACTGCTTGATAAGCCCGTCATCAATATAAATTTTGAACCGGTTACCTGTAAATCAACCGACCTTTCCGCGGTAAAGTTTTATGGAATGACGCATTATAAAAAAGCGCTTGAGACGGGCGGAATTCGGCTTGTGAACAGTGAGAGAGAACTTATCAAGTGGGTTACCGCTTATTTGGAAAATCCCTCGCTTGATCACGACGGAAGGGCGCGGCTTGCGCGTGAACAATGCCAATTTTTAGATGGAAGATCCGGGGAAAGGATAGGGAAGTTTATTTTGAAACAATTATAGCATGGCATTCTCAATTCAAGACAATTTTATAATCGCGAATTACCACTATGTGGAAAATTCTCGCCCCGATTTTTCCGGTATTCATCCTTGTTCAGTACAGGAGTTTGAACGCCAAATTTCATTTTTTGCGGAGCATTTTAGTTTTGTTTCCGTACCTGAACTTTTTGCCGCCGCGCAACATAATGAGAATAAGAAATGCTGTGCCATTACGTTCGATGATGGTTTGAAAGATCAGTACGATAATGCGGCGCCTGTTCTTAAAAAATATAACGCAAGCGCGACATTTTTTATCATTACCGCAACGCTTCAAGGGCGCGTTCCTTTGGCGCATAAGATTCATACGGTTACGTCCCGTATCCCAATGAATGATCTACGGGAGAAATTCAATTTATTTTTGGCATCGGATTTCCCTGATTTCACAGAATATCTTATTCCAAAAGATCGTCGTCTGACGGATAAGCGCCGTTATGACGATATTATTTCGGCCAACGTAAAGGAGGCATTTACCATTATACCCCGTAAGGTATCAGATGCTTTTCTTGCCAAATGTTTAGGTGAACTTAAGTTTGATGAGTGGGAATTAGCAAAAAAACTTTTTATGAGCTTACAAGAAATACAAACGTTGGATAAGGACGGATTTTTCATTGAGAGCCATACGCATAATCATTATGACTTAAGCGGCGCGAATTTGAATGTCCAGCGTGATGATTTTGATGCGGCAGAAAAAGTATTTAAAAAAATGGTAGGCAGATCTCCGAAGATAATGGCATATCCGTATGGACGCCCGCCGGAGACAGATGAGGTTCTGCATGAATATGGTTTTAGGCATGCGGTGACTGTTGAGTCGCGAGTTGTCAGCGACGCCGATAATCCTTTGCGCATTCCTCGTTTTGATACGAACGATATAAAAATATTTTTGGATACCTAATGCTATGAATATATCTCATGATGTTAGCGGAGGGGCGAAGTATAATGAAAAAAATCAGACTGCGTTGAGTATAAAAGGCGTAGGAATTGATATAGAAGAAGTTGCCCGTTTTCGGGCATATAGTCCAGCCGCAAAAAAAAGTTTTTATAGCGCCATATTCACCCAAAAAGAAATGCAGTACTGTATGTCAAAAAAGGATCCATATCCGCACTTCACGGCTCGCTTTTGCGCGAAGGAGGCTGTCACAAAAGCTCTTCATGGGACACATGTTGATTTGAAACATATAGAAATCACCAATGATGCGCAAGGCCGCCCCAAAGTGAGTTTCAAAGAAAAAAATAATAATTATATGATTGAAATTTCCTTGTCCCATACGAAGCAACACGCAATAGCAATCGCATTATGGCTACGTTAGACAGTTTCTCAAAAATTTGATATAACCTATGTATATGAAAAAATATCATACAGCATTTAGCGGACTTCATTCGGATATTGAAAAGAATTTACAGCAGGGTTTGCTTAGTCTTTTAAAAGAATCTCCAATCCCTGATACGGAATTCATTGCCAATCTGCCTCTTTTTTTGCGGCGCCAGGATATAGCGCGGATTTTATTTATGGATTACTTATATAGGGAAATGATCGGAGTCCATGGGGTGATCGCCGAATTCGGTATTAGGTGGGGGAGAAATCTTCCCCTTTTGGAATCACTGCGCGGTATTTACGAGCCTTACAATTATAATCGTAAAATTTTAGGATTTGATACATTTCAAGGATTTCCCAATACTTCGGAAAAAGACGGAAAAGCAAAAATTATCGCTACCGGGACGCTTGCGGTGAGTGACGGGTATGATGCTTATTTAGGGCGCATTATGGATCATCATGAAAGCGGGAATCCGGTTTCTCATATTAAAAAATATGAGCTGGTAAAAGGAGACGCAAGTATAAGCATAAAAAAATATCTTAAGGATCACCCGGAGACCATCTTTGCGTTCGCATATTTTGATTTTGATTTATATGAACCGACAAAAAACGTGCTGAAAGCAATTAAGGGACATCTGACCAAAGGGAGCGTGATTGCATTTGACGAAGTAAATCATAAAGATTTTCCCGGCGAGACGCTCGCATTAAAAGAAGTCTTGGGCCTTGATACTTATCATTTGTGCCATAATCCTTATGGATCGGCGCAATCATATTTGGTTATTGAATAGACCTACTGCGTAATTATTTTTGTAGCGAAATTTTCAGATTTCGAGCGAGGCGCAGGAAAAATTTTGAAGCATATACAGCGTATATGTTGAAAAATTTTTACAAAGCCGTAGCCGAAATCTGGAAATTGCAGCACAAAAATAATTACGCAGTAGGTCTATTAACATCAAATGAGAAAAGGGGATTTAGTGCAGGATGTATCTTTTTTTGGTTGTACATACGCGCGGATTTTATCCAGATGCGTAACCCGTGAGGAGGCGGAAGGTTTGAAGAAAAAATATCATTATATTCATCTTTATTCCTTTGAAAAGGAAAACCTGCCTCTTGATTTTGACGTTCTAATACAAAGAACGCTTATTTTTGATTTGTCGAAGGATTTAGAAGAGATTTTTAAAAATTTTAATGATACATGTAAAAAACACATACGACGCGGAGAAAGAGATGCCGATGTAACATTGGTTGCGCTAGATGATAATTTTACTGCGTCGTACGCGCTGTACGCAAAAGTCAAACGTCAGGAAGGGGCGCGTCCGGATATCAAAAAAGAATTCAAAAATTGCATTTTTTTTAACGCTTATTTCAAGGGTGAAATGATCGTGACCATGTCTTTTTATGATAACGGTGAAATCATAAGAGCAAAGCATATCGCATCGTTAAGAAAAGAAAAAGGGGAATATGCAAAAATTATCGCTCATGCTTCACGGCGCCTTAATTGGGAAGTTATGAAGTGGGGGAAGGCGCAGGGAAGAAAAGTGTTTGATATCGGCGGTATTACGGATGATCCGTCAAAAAAAGGCATCAGAGAATTCAAACAATCTTTCGGCGGCGCTGACGCGGATGTTTATATATATCGTTATACCACTTTTACTTTTGTTTTCTTAAAAAAGATATTACATCTGTTTGGAAAAAATATAAATTGATGGAGAACTTTCGTGTTTGATACCTCTCCTATTCTAGGGGAGGTTGGGAGGGGTATGAGTGAGGGATATCAACTTTTTCTTTAGGTTCTATCCCTGACCCATACCACCCCTAACCCCTCCTAAGATAGGAGGGGAAAGGGAAATACGTAAGTCCTATTGATTCATGCATCTCACTGACATATATCCTTACAATTCATTGTCTATTCGTTCAGGCATGACTGCTCAAAGCGAAGCGGCGCTTGACGCGCTTGTGACAGAGTATTTTGGCGTTGAGTCGGCCGTGGTAAGTTCGGCGCGAGCGGGCCTCTATCTTATACTTAAAACTCTCGGTTTTTCCCGGACCGATCATATTCTTGTTCCCGATTTTTTGTGCCGGTCAGTGCTCTATATTCTTAATCTCCAGGGATTTGCCGTACAGGAAGCAAACGCACGCACCAAGGCGGTATTTGTATTTCATCAATGGGGATATCCTCAACGGATGGATATTATTATGAGTGAGGCAAAAAAACGCGGATGGTATGTGATTGAAGATTGCGCGCACGCGTTTGGCAGTACATATCGCGGAGAAATGGTCGGTAGTTTCGGCGATGCGTCAATTGTCAGTTTTCCAAAAATTTTTCCCACCTATGTGGGCGGTGCGGTACTTTCAAAACATAAAGATCTCATTGCGCGGGTGCATGATACGCGCGAAGAGCCGCGATCACTTGGTCATCACTTGTTTGATCGCATATCCGTATATGCGGCGAGACAAAATTATTTATTGCGCAAGCCTCCTTTTCTGGCAACTGCCATTTATATTAAAAGCATTCATTTCCCGCGCATTGCACGGACCGCGCTTCGATGGTTTCCTCGGACGCTTGAGGACATTACATCCTCCCTTGCGCGAAGAAAATATATTTTTCAGACACTCAAAAAAAAGGCAGGTCCGGCATATCATCCCTTTGAGCTTGATGACGACAGTGATGTTATTCCGCTTTGCGTACCCATCTTTTTTCCCGAAGAAAAACTTCGCGCGGCGCAAGATATGCTTAAAGAAAAAAACATTATTGCCGACATCCTGCATTTTGACGTAAATCGCAACATTCTCAATCCGCATTATAAGAAATGTCTCGCATTTCCTTGTCATCAATATGTGACCGATGAAGAGTTGAATTATATGTGCGATGTGATACGTCGTGTATAAATTCGTGAATTGGTTTCCTCTTTTCTTCAATCGGCAGTTTTAAGAGACCATTACAAAACTCTTTTTCATCTCCCGTTTGTCATTCCAAGCACTTGCGGGAATCTAGGTTCTCTCCTGAATTTAACGGGTCTGGATTCCCGCTTACGCGGGAATGACAGAGTTTTGTAATGGTCTCTAAGTACATCTCATAAACGAAGCGTCCCCAGTTACCATTCTATTTGAAATATGGTTCTATATATATGGAGTTTGGTGAAATTCAGAAGAAGATAAGCGACTTATATCAGGACACCCGCGTATCGGTGGCCGAATATATATCTCTTGCACATGCGCTTGGTGATGGGTCAGCAGGCAATGTTCCTTCGTATATTCGCACCCTTAAGGCGGCTTTTTTGGGCAGTTTTACGATTCAGGGATTGCCGGAAGTATGCAAAGCGCGGGGAATTTTTCATAATTTGCGGATTGAAATTTATCTGGCGGCGTATAATCAATTCACGCAAGAAGCAATTAATGCGGAAAGCGAACTTGCGCGATTTAATCCTGATATCGTATATGCGGCGGTGGATGCGCCGGAAATAATGGACAGGCATCATTTGGAAATCGTGTGCCGTGGACTGTTGGAATACACAAAAGCAAAAATCATTTTTTTTAATTTTGCCTCGAGTCCGCAGATCAGTCCGGAACGCGCGCGGGAGTTGAACAGGGCGCTTGTGGATTTGGAAAAAAAAGAAGAAAGGATTATAGTTTTTAATTTTGCAAAATTTTTGCAACGTATTGGTAAAGATGGCCATTGGTATACGAAATACAAACAATTAGGAGATATGCGGTTGGCGCCAAGCGGATTTGCGCCATTGTCTGAAGAATTGATCGGGTATGGAGTTGCGCGCGCGGGCAATACAAAAAAATGTTTGGTGCTTGATCTTGATAATACCTTATGGAAAGGTATTATTGGCGAAGATGGTATGAGAGGAATTGTGCCGAATCGCAAATTTCAGCGCCATATTCTTGGATTGCATGAAAAGGGCGTCATTCTCGCAATCAACAGTAAAAACAATATGAGAGACGCGCAGGAAGTTTTTGAACACCATCCTGACATGGTACTTAAAGAAAATCATATTGCCGCATGGAGGGTAAATTGGCAAGATAAGGATCGTAATATGGCGGAGATCGCGCAGGATTTGGATTTGGGAACTGACAGTTTTGTGTTTGTTGATGACAGCGGTTTTGAACAAGAGCGGGTGAAAACGGCGTTTCCCGAAATAGCGGTTTTGTCGCCGGATGCGCTCGCGGATTTTCGGGGATTTTTTTCGTTTAAGGTGACAAAGGAAGATATGCGCAGAGGGGCAATGTATGTGGAGGAGCGCAAGAGAAAAGAATTGCGGACTTCCCTGCCGAGTGAAGATGAGTTTCTCTCTACACTCGGATTGTCGCTTATCATACGTCATGCGTTAGAAAGTGATGTTGCGCGTGTAAGCCAACTTACGCAAAAGACTAATCAATTCAATCTCACCACTCGGCGGTATACGGAGGATGAAATTCGTTCGCGCATACAAGACAATGCGTGGAATATACGGGTTGCCGAAGCCAAAGATCGTTTCGGCGATTATGGCGCTATTGGGATTGCGATTATAGAGCACGGCCGCGATGCGTGGCGCATTGATAATTTTTTATTGAGCTGCAGGATTCTTGGCAGAAAGGTGGAGAAAGTATTTTTGCATGCTCTTTTGGACAGCGCGTGCCAACAAGGCATTGAACGTGTAATCGGTGAATTTATTCCTTCGGCGAAAAATAAACTATGTGAATCGTTTCTTGAAGATAACAAATTCGTATTTGAATCTTGTGAAGAAAAAAAGTTTATCTATCATTGGACTTCCGAAAATAAATCATACACGTACCCTCATTTCATCAAGCTTACTCTTGCATAACTATGAAAACAGTTGAAGAAGTAATTGCTCATGTCCTTCACATTGATCCTTCCGGTATCACTGACGCGAGCAGTCCGAACGACATAGAGAACTGGGATTCGTTTAACGGACTTCTTTTGGTTACTGAACTTGAAAAGACATTTAACGTATCTTTTAGTCTTGATGAGATCGTGGTGGTAAAAAATGTCGGCGATATTAAATCAGCTTTGAAAAAACATGGCATCAAAATCCCCTAATCTTCCGCTTCATTCTTTTTCGTTCAAAGATATTCAGATAGGGGATACCTATTCTTTTGAGCGTTTTATTGATGATGAATTGGTCAAATCTTTTGCAGACATGAGCGGTGATTACAATCCGCTTCATATGGACGAGATATATGCGGCCCGTACCCAATTTGGCGGGCGCGTAGCTCATGGTATGCTTTCAGCAAGTTTTTTTTCAGCGCTTGTCGGCATGTTGTGTCCCGGTTCTCACTGTCTTTATCTTTCGCAAGACGTGCGCTTTAAGAAGCCGATCTTTCTTAATACGCGAGTGGTAGTCAAAGGAACGGTTACTGAAAAATCGGATGCAGTCAACATAATTTTTTTGCGGACCCTCGTATTGGATAAAGACGGTGTTGTTGTGGTTGAAGGCGAGGCAAAGGTAACCGTAATGACATAGGAATATGAATAGATTTGACAAAAAAGTTATTTTAATACTCGGAGGCACCGGTGCAATCGGATCTTCTATTGCCGACCATCTTGAACAAGAGGGCGGTATTGCCATTCGGCATGGAAGAAGTGGAGCATACGCATGGGATATTGAGAAAGGGGAAGATGCGGGCGTGTTTGTGGAAAAAATAATCAAAGATTTTGGAAAAATAGACGGGGTGGTAAATTCACTTTCTTGCCCCATACGGATCGGCAATTTTGAAAAGAAAAGTTGGCAGGATTTTCTAGGGCATCTCAATGTGCAGTTGAAGGCCGCAGTTGAAATCGAAGGGAGTGTTATTGTTCATATGAAAAAACAGGGAAAGGGAAAGATCGTGCATGTGATAACCTCATACGCGATTGCCCTACCTCCTCCGGGCATTTCCGAATATATAACGGCAAAGTACGCGATGTGGGGGTTGACCAAGGCATTGGCAAGAGAGCTGGGGCGTCATCATATTACCGTCAATGCGGTATCGCCCGGGTTTATAAAAAATAAATTCAGTTCCATTGCTCCCGAAAAACTCATTGATATCATCACTGCCGAAACTCCGCTTGGGCGCTTGACTACCGAAAAAGATGTGGCGCATGCGGTATTATTTCTTCTATCTGAAGACGCGGATCATATCACAGGAGAAAATATAAACATTTCCGGGGGGCAGACGATGGAATAATATGAGACTGTAGAAGAATGCCCAGAAGTTGTCATTGCGAGGAGCAGTAGTGACGAAGCAATCTCTCTCTCGGCGTTATAGATTGCTTCGCTACGCTCGCAATGACACCGTGGGAGATATTCTTCTACAGTCTCAATATGAGGACTTACGCATTTAGTTTTAGTTTTAGTTCCTCCCCTAGAATAGGGGAGGGTAGGAGGGGTATGTGTGTGGGGGATATCAATTTTTTCTTTAGGTTTTGCCCTCACCTTCTATCACCCCTAACCTCGCTCCTATTTTATGAAGAGAAAAAGAAGTCAAGCGCATAAATTCTATATATATGCCAAGCATAAAAATAAAAATTTTAAAAAGAACCACGCTGAAAATTCTGCATCAAGTCAATCATCTCCTCTCGCAGTTAAGTTTAACCGCCACTGCTCCCGCTCCGCTCACCCCTAGACAATTCAAGTCCCTTCTCGGCCAACCGCGGGTATTTTTTTTAACCGCCATGTCTTCCATGGATGCGGAGGCGGTTATGATTGGTTTTCTCGCCATCTATTTAGTAAGAATTCCAAGCGGACTTTTAGCTGTGGTAGAAGATTTAATTGTTGATGAACCGTACCGCAAGCGGGGGGTGGGACGGCTTTTAATGGAATACGCGATTGACTTGGCGGAGAAAAAAGGCGCGCGCCATATAAGTCTCCGCACAAATCCTCAACGAATCGCAGCGAATAAGCTTTATGAACAAATGGGGTTTCGTCTCATGACGACAAATTTTTTTCGGATCAATTTGCCGAGGAAATAAATTAGGACCGTAGAAAAATATCTCCCATGATGTCATTGCGAAGCGTTGCGCAAGTAATCTATAGCCTTAAGATAGAGATTGCTTCGTCGGAAGCCTTCTCGCAATGACAGTGTTCGGGTATTGTTCTACGGTCTCAAATTATAATTTTTTTCATTCATGTCATATTTAACAGTAGAAGAAATGCGAAATAATCGGGAGTTCATGGCAGGTGATAAGAATCTTGACGAGGGCGGGACGCGATTTTTGGGAAGCACGGAAGCTGATCTTGCGCTGAAACTTTTTCCCAAAGAGGGAAGGATTTTAGATTGCGGTCCGGCATCAGGCATGTTTATTAAAGTTCTGCAGGATCATGGATTTAAACATATTCACGCGCTTGATGTCATTGATACGATGATATACGGAGATCGCGCGCAATTTCCATTTCAAGAAATTGATTTTAATAAGGATATATTTCCGTATACGGATCAGTATTTTGACGGCGTGGCGGCCTGGGGCATTATGGAGCATATGGAAAATCCCTATCACTTTATGCGTGAAATACATCGGGTGCTGAAAAACGATCATTATTTTCTCATGGCAGTTCCCAGTATGTTTCACTGGTGGAGCCGGCTTATTTTTTTGAAAGCCGGACTTTTCCCGCGATGGAGCCATCGCAATAATCATATTGCATTATTTCCACGCGGCGTGTTTGAAAATACTTTTTTACGTTACTTTACGCTTGAAAAAACACTCTACACAAAGCCAAGTTTCCGGCTGAACGTATTTGACTGGACAAGCAAATATGTTCCGTCAAACGAGTGGTTCGGCAACTATGTGGTGTACATGCTGAAGCGCAAGGAGTTTGTGCCGTTTGTTGCCAATAAAAAGAAGAGATAATTTTTAAGAGCCTGTTCATAATCTTTTTTCCAGAGCCATTTTGTGATATTTTGAGCGAAAAACCTGAAGACCGACGAAACGTAGCGGTGCCTACGTTGAGGAGGTCTGAAGGTTTTGCAGCCAAAATAGCACAAAATGGAGTCGGGAAAAAGATTATGAACAGGCTCTAAGAATAAAAAAGGCCCTGAACACTAGATTAAACTCTATAAGAGTTTGCTAGTATCAGGGCAGTTAAAAGAAAAAAGAAATTAGGCTTCGAGCGGGGTAGGCGAACTCTCCTCGTCCCACCACATCCACATCATCTCATCATGGAGGTATTTCTCGAAAAGTTCGCCAATTTTCTTTGGGTCAAGGGATGCTGACATAATGGCAATGGTGCACTGGTCCCAATTCGCAGTTGGGACCTCGTTAACAATCCGTGGTGCATGACTGCCGTCAAAAACAGCGTCTAATGCCCGTTGGATTGGTTCTGTCTGGGGCTGTTCTGTCCAGTCCCAATGATAGAAGAGTAATTTGATCATTTTACCGACTCTCCTTTCAATCGAGTTTGTTCCTTATTCCTTAGAGTATATTGTACTATTTTTATAAATAAAAGTCAATGTTTCTAGGGTGAATTCGCACTCTAAAAACAACAAAGTTTGCAGGCTAATTGCAACACCCT
>CAYHZE010000002.1:0-46405 GCA_964361015.1 uncultured Candidatus Saccharibacteria bacterium
ATTCTCTTTGGAAATAAGAGGAGGGTCTGGATTCCCGTTTTCACGGGAATGACACGGGTGTGAGGGGTTACGCGCAAGAGAATTGACATGATAGCAATATATATTGTATTATATATCAATGGTTTCTTAACAATACGACCCTGATAATACAAGGAGATGCATGTGAGAAGTATCAAAGAATGGTGTTTGGGTAAACCTCTTCCAACGCGCGAAATGAAACATGAGCGAGTAACCAATGCCGAAGGACTTGCAATATTCGGGACTGATTCCGTCTCTTCTACGGCATATGCCACAGAAGAAATTCTGCAAGCGCTTGTTGGTGCCGGACTTCTTTTTCTATCCGTCTCCGTTCCAATAGCAATAGTGATCAGTTTGCTTATCTTTGTTGTTGCCATTTCCTATCGACAGGTGATTTATGCATACCCACAAGGAGGCGGCGTATATAATGTCGCCCGGGCTAACTTGAATGAGAGGCTTGCACTCGTGGGCGCCGCGTCCCTAATGGTTGACTATGTTCTCACCTCAAGCGTGTCCATCGCCGCAGGTATTGCCGCTCTTACTTCCGCAGTAGAGCCGCTCTATGATCATCGCGTAATGCTCGGGGTCATTGTCATTATAGGGTTAACGCTCGTGAATCTACGCGGCGTACGGGAATCAGGAAAAATATTTTCCTATCCCACGTTTATTTTTATCGGCATCTATGGCGCCATGTTCATTTATGGCGCAATACAGATGGCACAGGGAACATTTCCCGTAGCAGTAATGCCGCCCCAGAATGAATTCATGGGCGTACTCGGTGTTGCGCTTATGTTAAGGGCATTTTCTTCGGGGTGCACGGCAATGACCGGCATTGAAGCGGTCTCCAATGGAGTGCAGGCATTTAAATCCCCGGAGTCTGAAAACGCGGCAAAGACGCTGATGCGCATGGCAACGATCCTTGGAACGATTTTTCTTGGTATCACATTCATGGCCTGGTATGGAAATATCAGACCAATGGAAACCGAAACAGTGATATCACAAATTGCCCGATCTCTTTTTGGTTCGGGTATTTGTTACTATCTCGTCCAAGGTATAACGCTCATCATCCTGACACTGGCAGCCAATACGCCGTTTGCAGGTTTTCCTCGCGTTGCTTCCCAACTCGCCAAAGATGGGTATCTCCCGCGACAATTTATGAATTTAGGATCAAAGGGCGTGTATCACTTTGGCATCGCGTTTCTTTCCTTGAGTTCCATGCTACTGCTTATGTTATTCCAAGGGAAAGCACATGCGCTTCTCCCTCTCTATGCGGTGGGTGTGTTCCTTGGATTTTCCATTTCCCAGTTGGGCATGATCTACTACTGGAAAAAACAATCTGGTGATCATAACTGGCAGATTATCATTAACACCATTGGCTTTTGTGCCACAACGGCTGTCCTCGTAATTACGTTCTTATCAAAACTTACCCATGGCGCATGGATGCTGGTGCCTGCAATAATTGCCATTATATATGTAATGCGTCTCATTAAAACGCACTACATGGCAATGGAACAAAAATTGCGGGTAGACGGCATTATGCCGACAATACATCAAGACAAGACCATGGCCGTGCTTGTGTCAGCGGTAAACAAAGCAACGCTCTATGCGATTGCCGTTGCCCAATCACACAGCCCCAAACACATTGAAGCGTTCCATGTCGCCATAGATGAAGCGGATATACAGGTGACAGAAGCACAGTGGCGAACGTACCAACAGGAGGGATTAATACCCAGTGATATGAAACTTGAGATTATTTATAACGAGTTTCGCAATATCACAAAGGCAGTGAATCAACATGTCAGGCAACTGCAAGATCTCTGGAACGACGATGAATTGGTCATTGTGATTCTAGAGATAATTCCGTCCAAATGGTGGCAGCATTGCCTGCATAACCAGACTGCCAAGATGATTCAGTTGGACATTGAGAATGATCCTAGAATAAATGCGGAAATTCTTGATGTTCAATTCAAAGTAAAAGATTAACCCTTTTGCCAAAAAGCTCCTCTCTATACGAGGAGCTTTCTTATTGGGATGATATATGGTAAAAAAACTCATGGAACAGATTATATTCCCTATTCGCATCAATCGCTATCTCGCGCTCAAAGGGCTGGGTACGCGCCGCGGTATTGACGAGCTTATCAAAAAAAGACGCATTACAATAAATGGCCGCATAGTGCTTTTGGGCGACATGGTGAGAAAAGAAGATGTTGTTGAAGTTACAAAAACAAAACATGATCACGACAAGAAATTATATTATTACGCGTATTATAAACCTGTCGGCATTGTCACTCCCCAGCAAGGAGAAAGAAGTCATGCACTCATCTCCGACAAAAAACTTTTTTCCGTGGGACGGCTTGATAAAGATTCAAGCGGCCTCATGATCCTTACCAATGACGGCCGCATCACCGACCGCCTGCTCAACCCCGCACATGAACATGAGAAAGAATATATTGTCGAAGTAGACAAAAAGCTCACGCCCCATGTGCTTCGCATCCTCCAGCAGGGAATCATGATCGAAGGATATCGAACAAAACCAAGCAAGACTATTTTTATCAACGACAAGACATTTCGCATTATTTTAGGCGAAGGAAAGAAGCACCAAATCCGGCGCATGGTAGTAGCCATGGGCATGCAAGTCCGCTCGCTCAAACGCGTACGCGTCATGAATATACTTTTGGGAAAACTCCAGATAGGAGAGATGCGCGAGATCAAAGGTGAAGAACTCGCCGACTTCCTCAAAGCACTCGGCCTGATCAGCTAAAACCCTCCTCTCGCACACACTGCCCATATTTTAAATCAACAATTATTCTACGATCTCCTATTTTTTCTTTACATCTAGCAATGAATCGTTATTATTAATATGCATCTTAAAAATTTCATACACTCGCAGATAAGGAACAAGCGATGAAATTGATTATCGGTCTTTTGGAAGAAAATGGCGCTGGCAAGACAAGCGCACTCAACACGTTAAAATATCTTTTTTGTGCAGATGCGCAATCGGTGGCAGAGTATAGATTTTCCGACATCCTGCTGGAAACACTTGCCATATGGGGAATCAAAAAAAAGCCGCGCCAATCTGCAATGCCTTGCACAAGTTATGGATAATGCATTCGGCGCGGGCGCTCTTTCCCAAACCATGCGGGCAAGGATCAAGAACGCAACCGCTGAAATAGTGTTCGTAGACGGAGTACGCTGGGAAACCGACCGAGAACTGATAAAAAGTTTGCACGGCATTCTCATATACATTACCGCGCCCCACAAGACTCGCTTTGAGCGCCTGAAGAAGCGCAATCAAAAAGTCGGAGAAGCTACAATGACATGGGAGCAATTTCTGAAAGAAGACAATGCTCCAAACGAGATTATAGTCCCGCAGATTGGAGCAACTGCTGACTTCTTGATACAAAACAATTCTACACCTGAGGAATTTGAGAAGAACATTGCCAATATGTACCATTTAATAGCCGCATCTCTATGATGCGGCTTTTTTACTTACCAAGATGTTTCTGCCGGAATGGTATTAAGCATAAATTCTTCGGGTTTTTCGGTGAAAATAATCCTTTTACCTAAAGAATGCGCATATCCGATTTCAAACATCGCTGACGCTCCGACATAACCACTTGGATCGCACACAATAAGGGCGTCGGATTGGGCTATGGAGTCGAGGTGATGGCGTTCTAGTTCGAGCGGACTCAACCCTTCTTCCCCGCCAAAAACCACAAACGTTTCTCCAGGATTTTTTGGTTCAGTAAAACGCGGCGAAAGAACGCGCGTCCCGTGCCGTTCAAGATGAGATTTCTTTTCAAGGATATAATCGAGATGTTTTCGAAAACTGCCGGAAAGAGTAACATGCCGAAATTCCTGACGAACAATGCCATGCACCATATTGGAATCAGAGGGAATGATCCATTCTATGCCATATGCTTCGCAGATTGCCTGCGCGATCGCCGAACACCCTCGTGCGCCATGCATCCATTTGGGATCATGTGGTATCAATGCCTCAAGTCCTTGAAGCGACAGGCCTGAAAATACATGTTCATTTCTGCTTCTCATATTATTCACACTGATCCTTTGCGGATGTTCTTCATCATGGAAAAACGTATTCGGTTCCAATACATAGTCGGCAAGACGCATGTACGTCAGCTCACCTCCGTTGTACATTGCGATACGGGGATTATTTGAAAGCACGGGAAGTTTTGCCTTTACAAAATTAACAACATCAATCATCGCTACAGAAGCATGGTAATCATTAATGCCGGAAAATTCCGAGTTAATTATGCCAACCCCTATATCTATATTATGACGCTCGACTGCTTCTCTGCCGTGCATAACAACCACCTCACTTGACCCTCCACCGATATTGATCAGAAGCATTGGCTCGTTTTGTATGTATTTTCCTACAAGCGCCATTTCAAGATAAAAACTTTCAAGATCGTGGCTTATAATATTAAAAAATTGTCCCGTGCGTGCAAAAATCTCGTCCACCAATCGGGTACGCGCCGCATTGGTTAATGTTCGAAATATGCCTGTCGCATACAGTTTTACACAAGCATACTTCTGCTGATCTCGCAGCGTTTCAAATATATCAAACAGTTCTTTCTTAGCATGGGGAGATATCCCTTCTTCGGAATTGAAACCTTCCTTAAAATGAATGCTTCGCTGGATAAGAGGCGTAATTACACCATTTTCAATTCTATATACCTTCACTGTTGACGATCCGACATCAATAATAATCTTATCGTGTTGTGTGGACATACATTAGATTTTTCCTTATTTTAATAATCAGATTAACTGATCTATACATATCATTTGTAGTATCATAATCAAGTCATCAATACAATGCTTGGTGGCGCAAGACCCATCAAAACAAACATTTTTGTCATTGAAAATATTTCAATATTTTGCTCATTTTAAACAAATCCCAACGATCGTTGGGATTTGTTTAAAATGATGACCAATTATTCCGCATATTATCTTGCCGCCCGCTTCCTCTCATTTTCTGTCAAAAATTGCTTGCGCAATCGCACGCTTTGGGGCGTGACTTCCAGATATTCATCATCTGCCATAGTTTCAAGACCACGCTCAATGGTGAGTAAAAACGGTGGCGTGAGAGGATCCTGTGTATCTGCCGATCCCCGGGCGCGCATGTTGGTGAGATGCTTGCCTTTGATGGGATTTACCGGCATTTGTTCGCCTTTTGATGTGTTGCCGATCACCATGCCTTCATAGACTTCAGTATTTGCATCAATATAGAGCGTACCCCGCGTTTGCAAATTGGCAAGAGAAAAATGAAGCGTTTTGCCGGTTTCCATGGAGATCATGGAGCCAACCGCGCGCTTGCGGATATCGCCAACATGCGGCTTAAAGCCAATCACGCGACCAGCCATTATTCCTTCGCCTTTGGTATCAATCATAAACTCTCCCCTATATCCCAAAAGCCCGCGCGTCGGCCCTTCAAATATCAGGCGCATGGTATTGTGCTCCTGCTTCATTGTCTGCAAAATTGCGGCGCGTTTGCCAAGCTTTTCAATAACCACGCCTTGAGATTCCAATGGCACATCAATCGTCACTTCTTCAAACGGCTCCATTTTAACGCCGTCTATTTCTTTGATAATAACGTGCGGCTGGGACACCTGCATTTCATATCCTTCACGGCGCATATTTTCAAGTAAAATGGAAATATGCAATTCACCGCGGCCGTATATTTTGAATTTATCACCATCTGAAAAATCAACTTTCAAGCCAACATTGATTTCCAGTTCTTTTTCCAGCCGTTCACGAAGCTGGCGCGAAGTGACAAATTTTCCTTCCCGTCCTGCAAAAGGCGAATCATTCACAAAAAAATTAAGTACAATGGTCGGCTCATCCACATGAATTGCGGGAAGCGCGCCTTGCTCTGCAGACGCGCAAATAGTCTCTCCGATATAGATGTCAGAGATCCCCGCGATCATCACAATATCGCCTGCATAAACTTCCTGCGCTTCCTCGCGCAAAAGACCTTTGAACGTAAAAAGTTTGTTTATTTTTGCGTTGCGAGTATTGCCGTCCGCTGATTTCACACACACCACCTGACCCGTATGAATGGTTCCCTCGTACACGCGCGCCACCGCCAAACGCCCGAGAAAATTGTCATAACCCAAATTAAACGGCTGTGCGCGAAGCGGAACAGTTGCGTCAGACACGGCTGCGGGCACATAGCGTAAAATCGTATCCAATAAAGGCGCCAAATCTTTTGATTCATCAGCAATCCGCAACTTTGCAACTCCTTGGCGCCCGATTGCGTAGACAATCGGAAAATCAAGCTGCTCGTCATTAGCGCCCAAATCCATAAAAAGTTCAAACACAAATTCCTCCGTGCGCTTGGGATCTGCCGCGGGCTTGTCAATTTTATTGATAACCACAATGGGCTTAAGTCCAAGCTCCAAGGATTTCTTTAATACAAATCGGGTTTGTGGCATAGGACCTTCCTGCGCGTCCACCACCAAAAGTACGCAATCAATGGAGCGCAATACGCGCTCAACTTCGGACCCGAAATCAGCATGCCCCGGGGTATCTACGATATTAATTTTCGTATCCTTATAAAAAATAGAAGAATTTTTTGCATAAATCGTAATGCCGCGCTCCTGCTCAAGCGCGTTTGAATCCATGCTCATCCCCTCCTCAAACATGCCGGTTTGGCGCATGATGGCATCGGTGAGCGTAGTTTTCCCATGGTCTACATGGGCGATAATAGCGATATTGCGTATTTCCATACTTTTTGTAAAAAAAATATCTCGCGCGCGAGATGTTTTATCCCTACTCATTTAGTATATATTAAAATATAAAAAAGTCAAATTTTTGTATTGGTAACCCCTCATCCCTCACCCCTCACTATTGTTACGCGCAAAATCATCTTAACCTTCTTAAAAGATAAAAAATGTCCCGACCGGCTTGAGGGACATTTGAAGAATAGTAAATGTGAGAAAGAACAAGATGGCCATCAGGAATTACCACGGGAACATATTGGTTTGAGAACGCAGGTTATGCATGAAATCGAGAATTTCGCTTCAACCGTACCGTCATCTTTCTTAATCATGCAAGACGATTTTGTGATGGATTCATCCTCATCATTCGATATAAACAAACAGACAAATGGCCGAGAATCTCCCGATGGACATGAAACTTCACGGAAAGAATTTTCATGGATAAAGGCAATCTGGTTGTCCAAGACAACGGTGAGTAAGAGTCCTTCCCGCGCAATTACTTCCACGTAGTGAAGAGGCAGACAATCCGTGTCGCCGCAACAGGGATTGTTATTCTGATCAACTGCTTCATTGACCCATTGGGGCATTTGTCCATGCTCGCCGCGCACTATCCATGGAAAACAGATGAGCAGTAATGTAAAAAGAGCGATACAACTAGCAAGCCGCTTTTTAAGCATAATAGATTCCTCTTTTTTGTATGCGCTATACTATGGTATATGTACTATGAAATGTACGAAATTGCAAAAATTAAATTTTTGACACATTCAATTCTCCATTCTATCATAGTAAGTAGTACCCAGCTTAGTTAATTAACTCACATTATAATGAGTATATATAAGGAAGAACATATGCGTGCATATATTGCCGAATTTATTGGCACATGCGCCTTGATTCTCTTTGGCGCGGGATCTATCATCGCAACGCAAGCAATGGTCGGGAGTTCTGCGGCGCTCCTTGTCGTAGCGCTTGCCCATGGACTTACCATCGCCTGCATGGTATCAGCCCTTGGCGCCATATCAGGCGGTCACTTTAATCCGGCGGTTACATTTGGTTTTATCGTAGGCAATAAAATGTCCAAACGCAAAGCGTATGGCTATATGATTGCTCAATTATTAGGAGCAGTTGTTGCGGCTCTTATATTGCAAGTTCTCGTTTTCCCAGAGACATGGCAGACCGCACAATTGGGCACTCCTATGCTTGCGAGCAATGTTTCTTTTTTACGAGGAATGTTCCTTGAAGCTCTTTTCACATTCTTCCTTATGATCGTTGTGTTAGGCACTGCGGTTGATAGTCGCGCACCAAAAGTCGGCGGTCTTTTCATCGGACTTATCATTACCGTGGATATTCTCCTTGGAGGCCAACTTACCGGAGCTGCCATGAATCCGGCACGCACCTTTGGCCCCGCATTTATGGGCTGGATAGGAGGCGCTTCGTATAGTCCATGGGCAGGGCACCTTGTCTATTGGTTCGGACCTCTTATCGGCGCAGGTACTGCCGCTTGGATATATAAAAAATTTCTGTCCTCATAAAATTCGTCTTCATACCTGCAAGCAATCAGATGTTGCAAATGTATATCAAAAACCTCTCTCTTAACGGGAGGTTTTTTCTATATCCACCCTCGCGCCTCAATTTCATTTCTCTTTTCGCGCGACCAGAATAAAACAGGGAAATATATTACGAATCTCAAATCCAATAGACGTATTGCCGAATATCTTTTTCATGGTTCGATACATCAATGGGCTATAATTAAAAATAACAAATACTCCCTGCGGGCGCAAAACCCCATGGATATCGTGCGCAATCTGCATGCGTTCTGATGGCGTTATGAATGAAAATGGAATACTTGCCACGGCAAAATCTACAAGACCCGGTTGATGAGTTCTGACATTGCTTGCAATATCCTGCGCCCTCCCCTCAATGACCTTGAGCCGCGGGTCGTGAATACCTTGCAAGAGTCCAACAAATTCTTTATTGGATTCAACGGCAAGAAGTGTTCCATCTTGAGGGAGAAGATTGAGAAGCGCCCGTGTCACCACCCCTTCTCCGGGACCGCACTCCACAATGGTTTTCGCGCCATTGGGGACATGCTTCATAACACCCTCAACCACAAACCGTGAACTTGCGGCTACTGCCCCGACATATTTGTCCATGGTAAAGACTTTTAAAAAATTAATCCTCTCGCGAATACTCTGCATATCCTATGTTATTAATTAATAATCATATTAATAATTCTGTTTATACTCATAGTTTTTTAATCATAATGAATTGATTGCCTTTTTTTCATAAAAAAGGAGATGAAAAATCCAATAATCAAACCAATAAAACCCCCTCCTGCCCAGCCAACAAAAAGTGCGGCAGTTTTCTTTTCTGTGTTAGCTTCGTTCGCTTCAACCTTCAACAAAAAGGATATTTCAGCAATTGATGTATCTTTATTCTGAAATCGAAGATTTAATTCATATTCTCCTGCGACGGGAAACGTATACGTCATTCCTATATTGCCAAATCCTGGTTTTGCAATGGGAGCTATAAAAAGAGCTTTTGTACCTTCAGTAACTTTTACCCATACATCGGTAAACTCTATGCTTTCTTTTGTGGCATTATTAACAAGTTCAAAATCAAACCGAGTTGGCTCACCTTCTAAAAACAATAATTCCTCATACTCTAACGTTGCAAGATACTCACCGACAACTTTTTCCATTGACTGCCCTCCGCCATGACCCAATGCATAGCTAGGTAAAATGTATACAGCCAAACTCATAATCACGCTTATAATAGTAAGTAGTTTCTTTATTTTCATATGTTATATTCTCATATGTATACCATGAACGGTGGGGCGAGTAATCCATTTTCTCCGTCTCCTACGATTGTTTTTAATCCTCCGGCATTGGCTACGATTGGTATATTGCCCGATGCCATTGCTTCAATTTTCATGGTCATCTTTCCCGTGCGGCTTTCAAGGCCTCTGCCCACCACACAAGCTGATCAAGCATTTTTTGTCCCGCATCTTTAAGCGTATCTCCCTTGAAGTTGCCATTATCATCCGTCATTGTCCAAAATGACGAAATATGCACGGCATTGCGGATGGGAGCCATCTGCAATTCAATCGCCACTTGCCGCAATTGCTCCACCGAGCGCGCGCCCGCCACTCCCCCATAGCTTACAAACCCGACTGGTTTGTTATTCCATTGTACATACGCATAGTCCAAAGCATTTTTCAACACCGCCGGATAACCGTGATTGTACTCTGGCGTCACAATAATAAATGCATCCGCCTCGGCTATTTTTTGAACCCACTTTTGGGCAATAGGATCGGCATATCCTTCTTTCATCCCTCCCGGAGGCGTTGGCTCGTTAAAAAAAGCAAGCGGATAATCGCGCAAATCCAATAATTCCGCCTCAACTCCTGGTTTGTTCTTTGCCTCCTCATACATCCAGTGAGCCGGCTTTTCACTAAATCTCTCTTGACGCGTACTGCCAATGATAATATGAATTTTTATCATAGAAAGTTAATTATTTTGTAGGACTTATGCATCTGGGTATTTATTCCCCTCCTCATAGAGGAGGGGTTAGGGGAGGTATGAGTGAGGGATAAAAACTCCATGTATTCCTCCTCACCCATACCCACACCTCGCCTCCCCTATGCTAGGTGAGGAATTAAATGCGTAAGTCCTCATTATGCTATTTCTCCTGCTCCAACCGATTAAGAATCTTCACAATCAAATCGCCCTGGTTTTCCAAATGCTGGAGAATAGCTTCAATTTCGCGCTCCGCTTTGATATTGATATCAAAATCCGCCTCGGTTCTTGATTCCGAATGCCTTGCTTGAAAATTTTGCCCCACTAAGATAAGCGGCATAAGCATAAGCTGAATCATATTGGAAATAAAAAGCCATAATACAAATGCCGGATATGGATCAAACCGCACATCCAAAGGCGCGAATATATTCCACCCAAGCCACAGCGCCGTCCACAAAACAATAATAGTAAAGAACCCCATTGTCCCCACATGACGCGTAACAAACAGGGCAACCTTATCAAGCTTACTTAGTTTCTCGCGATGCTCGATATTGATATCACGCATTGGCTTGCGCAATTTTTTAAGTTCTTCAAAACTTAATGGTGCATGATTCATGGTATCATTATATCCTAGTATCCCACTATTTCAAATTCATTTTATCGCCTTCAGCACATCCCACATTGCCGGATCTTCTCCGCCATCAATTTTAAAAATTGCAATACCCCGAAGCCCAAGCTTTTTTGCCAAATCAATCTTATCTTTAATGGCTGGCCCGTCGCTCCACCATGCAAGTCGAAAAGGCGTAGTGCTTGCCTCGGAAAAATTATTGGTAACCGAACTTGTTGCATGTGACGTTTCGGGCCCTTGGGCCGCGAGCACGGATGCAAGTTCTGGATTCAACGGAATCGGATCGGGCGTTTGGACAGATGCCACACCCGTAGAGCCAACCACATATTGAAAGCTCAATTCCCCTGCCAGATTTCGTTCGGGCTGTATGCCATATTGCTGTGCCAACTCAACCCCATATCGCGGATTAAATGCCCACAAGCGGTCATACCGATATCCGTAGATAAGGGGCGTCACATGATACTCGTACCCATAAGTGGGAACTCCTATCACAATCTTTTTTTTGGCGATAATTTTGGCGGCAAGTATAATTACTTTCTCCACCCACTTCGGGTCTGCCACCGGCGCATATGGCCCTGGAGCCATCTCATTGAGACGTAAGTCAATAGCTTGCTGATCATATGCCATAATGCGCACTCGATCGCAATATCTGTTAATTGCATTGTAGTCATTAGCAAATTCTATTTTTTCCGGAATCACATCAAAGCGATCATGCAAGGGGGTGCGCGCCTCAATGGTGCACATCACCCATTTCTTGCCCATCGCGGCATATAGTTCGCGCAAAAATGCGGAAAAATACGGGCGTGTCTCGGCTTTTTTCCCTTCATAATCAATATCAATACCGTCAAACTTATGCTTTTTAACAACGGCTACAATCTCTTTGATATGCGCCGTACGCAACTTCTTACTTTTCAACACGGTATGAATTGCATCCGTATTACTCCACATAACAGTCGGAATGACTCTGATTTTTTTTGCGCGCGCCGCATTCATGAGCGTTTGCCATGACGGCGAGTCTATATGCAACGCATCAAAGAGCGAGCCATTCTTTTTCACCGTATAACCAAATGGATTGATTTCCTTAAACGTATCAAGATGCGCAAGCGCATCCGCTGTGCCTGTTGCCATGCGCCAATAGGGAATCCATCCTGATATTTCCAAAGGAACCGCCTTCGGAGGCGATTTTACCGGCGTTGCCGCGTACACCCCCATTGGCAATAAAAAAATAGAAAAAAATACTACAATTCCTTGTATACAATAAGATCGGAGAAGAATATCCTCTATAATGTCATTGCAAGAGGTCCCTCGAAGGACTCGGGATAAACTCCGCAATATATATTTTGAGGTTGAGATTGCCACGTCGCTGTTGCTCCTGGCAATGACTGCTTTTTGATATTTTTCCAAAGTCTTACAATAAAATTCTCCCGTTTTCTTCATTTCATTAGTATATGCTCATTGTCCGCAGACAATCAATAGACCTGACTTTGTAAATATTTTCACAAGCGTTATCTTCAGATTTCCGAAATTTGGAAATTCCAGCAGAAAATATTTGCAAAGTCAGGTCTCATATACGGGGGAATAAAAAAACGCTCTTGCTCCCCATTGGCATGCATAGTATACTTAACATAGAAAAAAGTATCTATCATGAGACTGGAGAAAAAACAATTTTTCATTGCGAAGCGTTGCGCGACAATTTTACCTTACATTCATTTATAATAGTAAGGTGAGACTGTAGAAGAATATCTTCCACGGTGTCATTGCGAGCGTAGCGAAGCAATCTATAACGCCGAGAGAGAGATTGCTTCGTCGCTACTTAACCCAGTAGGTCTTTCTGCTGAAAGATCCTCGCAATGACAACTTCTAGGCATTCTTCTACAGTCTCAAGGTAAGATTGCGGAGCAGTCGCGAGTTTTACGAGGGATATCTCCTGGCAATGACGATTGAAGGCATTCTTCTACAGTCTCATCATATCAAAGGTCGTTTTATCACTAATAATCAATTCACTCTTTTATGGAAGACAAAAAATGTTCTATATGCGCATGCGGCGGCGCGGGTTCAGGTTGCGGACACTGCGGTAATAATTTGATGGGGCTCGGCGCGCATCACCATCTCGCCCGCGGGTTTCTTTATCTCATTGTGCTGTTGTTTGTATTCTGGATCGGCCTTGGGTTGGGAGAACTGAAAGGATATCTAAGATATGCGCCTTTTGATAGCGGCTATATGTATCCCCCGCAATGGATGATGCGCCAAAATAACGCAAATAAATCTCCGAGTATGATGGGCACGTCTCCCTCTAACGACACCAATGCACTGCCATCTCCCACGCCGGGAACCAATTATAGATAGAATATAAAAAAACAATCCCGAGAAAGGATTGTTTTTTTATCCAAATGTAAACGTAAAAATACGAAGACCGGGATTTTCAATTATGATCTCAAGCGTATGTTCGCCCCATCCTGCCCGATCATCAATGACATGATAGAGCCGTTCTTCAGGACTAATATAAAGAAAATCCGCTTTTGCATCTTTTCCATCCGCCATAATATCTAAAGGCTTCCCGTCGCGTATGACCTTCAGGGGGAGACTATCTGGTGTTTGTGCGGCAACCATATACACATTTTTTCCCTGATATCGGAAGATAATTTTTGCATTCTTACTTTTATTTTCTGCAAATTCATTTTGGATATCCCAATCGCCAACAAGGTAAAGAGTATGCGGTTTTATATTATTTGGTTCTGGTAAATGTTGGACTCCCGTTCTATTTGCTTCTCCATTGCCAAGACGCACATTCCTTGACGCGCCAAAATAAATTTCAGGACTTCGAGACATTGCAGGGTCAATTTCGATAATCTCTGCGGGCGCGGAAATCTCCCTACTTATTTCCTTATTCACGCCAAGTACTGCTTTGCGTTCTTCTAGAAGCTCCTGTATCTTTTTTTCCGTCTCAGTATATCTCCCCTCGCCAATATGGTCATAGACAATATACCCATCTATATCTATGAGATATTTATGCGGCCAATAAAGATTATGATACGCATTCCATGTTCCATAATTGTTGTCTAAAACCACGGGATACATAATGTCTGCTTGTTTCACTGCCTTTGCAACATTGTCATAATTCTTTTCAAACTCAAATTCAGGCGTATGCACCCCAACGATTACCAATCCCTTATCATTATATTTTTCATACCACATATTTAAGTAAGGAGTCGTGCGTTGGCAATTGATACAGCTGTAGGTCCAAAAATCAACCAACATTACTTTCTTGCCCACTAAATCGGCCAACGTAAACGAGTCTGTGTTGATATAACCTTGAATGCCGGACAATTCTTTTGCCGGTTCATGCGCCGCTTTTTTTTCTTTCAATATCGCCGACCTATCCTCGCTTGCAGTGATTGGTGATGATGTTGCATTTTTTGCAGGTGCCGCTGGAGTTATAGCAATTGTTTGAATTTCCGAATCAAGCCGCCGCGGTTTTTGAATCTCCAAATACACAATCATGCCTATGATCGCAATACATGCAATAGTAAGAGTAATATATCGCCGCATGGTATTTATATATTTTCGTTATTTTTTACCGCCGTTGACGCAAGATACGAAAGAAATCCCGGAATAATGGGCAACATGCACGGGCTTAGAAATGAACCGAGACCCGCGACAAACGCTATGGCAAGATTCAACACGGAAAAAGAAGCAATCCCACTACCCGCACTCGTGCTTATATTGAAAAAAAGAAGGATGTTGGTGAGAAATTCAATGTTTGCTATTTTGCTTAGCTCGCCCGTAAAGATGAGGACGCCGATAATTATCAGAAATATCCCAAATATATATTGAATATATATGAGCCATTTTCCTGCCCGCGCAATGAATGCGCGAGCTTGATTGGTAAAAAGTCCCACGATTAAAAAGGGAATTCCAATACCGAGCGTGTAGGAAACCAACAAAAAGAAAGCACTGCTTGTTTGAGTCGCGGCAAGCGCCAAAATTGCTCCGAGCGCCGCACTCACGCACGGAGTCCAGCCCACTGCAAACGCCGCCCCGAATATGAATGATGTCGCGTACGAGGACTTAAACCTGTGTTGTATCTTGATTGCATGCCCTTGCTCCAAAAATTTTGGGGAAATAAGATGAACAAGCAGAAGTCCAAAAAGGATAATCACAACGCCTCCGATTCTTCCAAGCCATGCCTGCACGCCGTACGACACATTGGCAAGCACGGTTTGTAATAGTACTCCCACAAGGGAAAATATAAACGAAAAACCAAGCACGAAAAAAACGCTGTTAAAAAATATATTCCAATCTCTTTTTGGGGTTTCCATAGATGATTTCTTCTAGGATTATATGATTGGAAAAAAATAAATGGAGACGGTTATAAAATCTTGTCATTCCAGCTTTCGCTGGATTCAAAATTTCTACAGTCTCATTATACCCCAATACAAAATAAAAACGAGCGGAAACTACCGCTCGTCACAATTCCTGACAAAAATCCTATTGATCAAGGAGATACATTCCTTCATTCTTCAAAAAATCAGTGCCGATCTCGGAATACATAATCCCTTCCCAGATATCTTCAATGATCCTACGCACATGCGGGGTTGTATTCACAGGCAAATCATCCGGATCAATCCACTTCAGGTCATCGCATTTATCGGTTTCAACATTCGTAATTTCACCCGACCATTTTTTAGTAGCAAAAAATATATCAACACGATTTCCCGTTTCATCGTGCTTTGAACGATACGACGCGTGGACAAACTCAAGATCATTTTCCACGACGTCTATACCAATTTCCTCTTTTGCTTCCCGTCTCATCGCGGCCTTCGGCAATTCTCCATCTTCAACATGTCCGGACGGAAGATTGTAGTTCCCGTCCTGGTACCCAGTATTACACCGGCGCATGAGAAGAATACAACCATCATCCCGCTCCAGTATAAGATATACCGCCGGAACTGCTTTATTTCTTTCGCGCCTAGTCATAATTTTTTCTTGAACACACAATTCTTTCCAATAGAAATACGACGAATCGGATTTCCAAAAATCTTTTTCTGCTTTCGCGTGTTCAGTACAAAAGGGATGGGTACCGGCAAACTGCGTACGACGTATCCATGTGGCAGGTTTTTCACAACAATCGCAGGTGAACGTACATTCCATTTCCATGTAACACTCCTTCTTGGGTTATATATGTTCCTGTATTCAGATTATCCTTCTCAAGGATAAATGTAAAGCACCTCACTATTCAATTTTTTTGAGAATCGAGATGGCGTAATATCTATAAAATTACCGTGACCCGAATCTCCCTCTGCGACCCCTATAGCGAGATGGCCGATTGTCGTTGGGATGTTGGCGTTGTTCGGGCGCGCGAAAACTTTGATGCTGTTCCGGCACACGAGAATGATCGCGATGTTCCGGCATGCGTGAAGAACGTTGACCATATCCACGACCTGTGCCATATTCACGATGCTCATCGGAAAATCCTGAAACACGAACCACCGGAGGCAAATCCGGAAGTTGTGATACAGGCAAAACTTTCTTGATGAGGCGTTCAATTGCCTGCACTTCCCTGCGTTCCATTGGCATTGCAAAGGTGATTGAGTGACCCTTTGCACCTGCCCGAGCGGTTCGTCCGATTCGGTGCACGTAATCATCCGAGGTCATTGGCAAATCAAAGTTAACCACCAATTCAATCCCCACCACGTCTATTCCCCGCGATGCAATGTCAGTTGCCACAAGCACGCGATACTTCCCGGATTTAAATCCTTCAAGCGCTTCTCGGCGTTGAGGCAAAGAACGATTTGAATGAATTTCTGCCGCCTCTATGCCGCACCCTTGTATATATCTTTTCACTTTTGTTGCGCCATATTTTGTCCGTGTAAAAATAAGTGTGGGGCCAATATAGGTTTCCAATAATTTTTTCAAAAGCGCCGGCTTTTGTTCTTTTGTCACAACAAAAAGTTCTTGGGTTACTTGATCGGCTGTTGTTCCTGCCGGGGCAATTTCCACTCGAATCGGGAGCTTCATATGGCCCGAAGCAAGCTTCATGATTTCCGCAGGCATAGTTGCCGAAAAAAGCATGGTTTGCCGTTCTTTGGGAAGTTCTTGAAAAATCTTTTGGATTTGGGGAAAAAATCCCATATCAAGCATGCGGTCCGCTTCATCGAGAACCACAATGCCAATTTTCCCGAGAGAAACATTTTTTTGGTTTATATGATCAATGAGCCGACCCGGTGTTGCAATAATAATATGCGGATTTCTTGAAAGCGCGCTGATTTGGGGACCAAGAGAAGTTCCCCCGACCAAGCACGCGGTACGCAGTCCGATGGAGCGCCCGAATTTGCGGAGCGATTCTTCCACTTGAATCGCAAGTTCACGAGTAGGCACCACAACAAGGCCATACCCCCGGGTTTGTGTAATGCGCTGTATCATGGGAATACCGAATGCAAGGGTCTTGCCTGTTCCAGTTTGCGCAATGCCCACTATGTCTTTTCCTTGAACGGCAATGGGGATTGCCTGTTTCTGGATAGGAGTGGGTACAATAAATTTCTCACGTTCAAGAACGGAGAGAAGTGACGGCGCGATGCCAAGGCCATAAAAATTTTCCTGATCACTATGTTGATTATGATTCATGATATGAGGCAAGCCAATCCATCACTCGTTTACGATGCCTGTCCATAGACCATTTCCGTCCATCCTTAAAAAGCAAAGGGTGCGCTTTGTAAAATTGTTCCAAATTCTCCAGAGATGCCTCGGGAAATCCTTTGGGGATATCCCTATTATAGGATGCCAAAAAAACCGAGGTACTCACGACAATTTTGCTTATTTCCTGCTCAATGTTCTTGCGCCTCTTCATACAGTCTATTCTACAATAAATAATTATAAAAATCAAGTCTTTTCTTAAGACCTATTGACTACGCTATTAACATCAACTTCTCTCTTTTAGTGAGTTGCTTGAGCGCGTATTCTCGCTTGAGCGCGTTGCGTCTTGTTTTATGCGTTTCAACATATCTCAAAACTACCGGCCTGCGGATTTTTGTATAGTGCGCTCCTGACTTATATGCATTATGCGCATGCAAGCGCCTTGATAAATTGTTTGTTGAGCCGATGTAGAAGGTACCATCCGCGCATTCAAGAATATAGACGCAATACTTCATATAAAATTTACATCAACAAAATCCTTACGACCGTTTGAAAAATGTTAATTTATTTTTTCTCCGACTATTCCTCATATATATACCTCACTTCTCCAAATCAAGTACGTCATCAATACGAATTTTTGCCACGAATTCCGGCACATGGCTTACGAGAATCATTGCTCCTTGATACATATTAAGCGCATCGGCAATGATCGGAATATGGCGAAAATTAATATGGTTTGTCGGCTCATCAAGAATAAGAAATCCCGGCTTTTGCAATACAAGACGCGCAAATGCCGTAAGGCCTTTTTGTCCTTCCGAGAGGTTGCCGATTTTTGTATGAATCATATCTCCGGTAATCAAAAAACCCGCAGCCACCGAACGCATGTCTTCTTCAATCCGGCGATCCATGACTGCCATCAATGCATCGTGAACCGTATCGTTAAAATCAAGCATGGAAAAATCCTGGCGGTAGTAGCCTACTTTTGCATCCGGAGCAATACGCGCGCCCTTGGCAGTACCCGTAACTATTGATTCAAGCAATGTGGATTTGCCGATGCCATTCGCGCCTGACAAAAGCAAATGCCGATTTCGCTTTAACACAATATCTGCTTTATGCATGATCGGCTTATGATTTCTCACTGTGGCGTACGAAGTGATGTGCGCAATCTCGCCAATTAAATCCGGCTGATGGGGAATGATAAATGGACGAATGGTTTTATCTTCCTTGCGCACCGCGACTTTTTCTTTCTCAAGTTCCTCGGCTTTTTCACGCATACGTTTAGCTACCATACGCATCTGCCCGCCCTTATGCGCGAACACATTTGCTTTGTCTTTGTTTGCCTGTATCTCTTTAGCAAGCTGGGCATTTTTGCGATTTTCTTTTTCAATGCGAATTGTAATTTCTTTCACTACGTCAAAATAATTTCCCACATATTGCTCGAGCTTATGCGTAAATACATCAAGATACAAAACGCCCATGCTAAACGCATTCAAAAAATTAGCATCATGGGAAATGACGATACAGGTTTTTTTATAGTCTATCAAAAATTTTGTGAGGTGCTCAATCCCGGCTTTATCAAGATTGTTCGTGGGCTCGTCAAGCAGTAAAAGATCCGGTTCCTGAATAAGGGCTGATGCAAGAAGCAACCGTGCCTGCTGTCCGCCGGAAAATGATTTAATAATCCGATCATGTGGCGCGCGCAAATTGACGACTTCAAGCGCCACATCAATTTTCGGATCAATATCATAAATTTTCGTGCGAAAACATTTCTCAAAAAATTCACGAACAGTGAGACTCATTTGATCGCGCTCAATGACTTGCCGCGCAGTGGCAATGGTAAAATCAAGGGGTATATTGATCACCCCGCCATCCGCTTTGAGCGCGCCGGTGATAAGTTGAAAAAGCGTAGTCTTGCCTGCGCCATTTTGTCCCATAATGGTAATTTTTGATCCGCGCCGTATGACAAAACTCCCCTCCCGAAGAATTGGTTTGTTCGGGCCGAATTCAAATGACACCTTATCAAATCTGACTATAGTTTCATCTCGAGACATGCGGTACAGCGTACCACATTTTTTGAGAAGCGACAAGGAAAAAATAAGAGGAACTATATAAATTATATCCAACGCCACTCTCAAAAAAACTCAACTCAACGATATCTCCCATTGCCTACAAAAACATACGATCGTATGTTTTTGTAGGCAATGGGAGATATTCATTCGGGCTCAAAAAACCGGGGATGACTTCGTATATATATAGTTCCTATAATAATGACTATCTATCTCCGTAAATCCTTTTCCACCAGTATCTCCCCTGCAAGTAGCCGCATATCGCGCCAACGATAAATAAAATAACACTTGTGACATTATGAATCGCAACCCACTGCGCCCAAGTAAATCCCAGACTATATTTTGAAAAATTACTGACTAATAACCCGATATACCAAATCTCAATTCCCGCATGTACAAGGAACTGAAGAAAAACTCCAAGAACCGTAAATGCGGTGATGTAGATATATTTCATAATGTTTTTTATATTTACTAAACTTAGCATATAAATATATCACTTTCCCCTCTTAAGCGCTTCTTTTGTATAAAATTTAATGTCAGGCAAAATAGCAAAATAGGAATTTTCCAAATCCGCTTCGGTAAACCATCGGATTTGTTCGTGTTCGTTAGGAGCAAGCCGGATCTCATCTGACATGGCTTTTGCGAAATAGACAAGTCCGATATGCCGATGGGTTGGACTGATATCATGGATATCAAGGTACGAGGGAGTATAAAGAAGTTTTTTCCCTTCAAATTGCACATTCGGTTTTTCTGCCAAAACTTCTATCTTAAGCCCGCTTTCCTCTTTGATCTCGCGCAAGAGCGCCTCTTCAGGATCTTCGTCAAGTTCAATATGTCCGCCCAATGGCAACCATTTTTGCAGTTGTTTATGGAATATCAAAAGCACGCGGTTATTATGAACCACAAACGCTTCTACGGTGAAATCAATCTTTTCGTTGATGTGAGGCATCACTAATAGCATAACAAATTTTCAAAAATAAGGGCAATATAAAAATCCTGCACGAAATAAAGCATGAAGCTTTCCTTTGTGCAGGATTCAAATCATATATCTATCCGCCAAGATTAAAGGATCCCATGAATCTCACTCTTGATTCTCGGTTATATCTAAATGGAATAATGGGTATCATCTACTCTATCCACCTTGTGCATGTCTACCCATGAATCGCCTTGTCGTTTAAAGCCAAGCAACGGCAACATAATTACCCGCCAATCTTCAACGCCAGCCTCGACATTAGCAATCTCCAAATTCGCTTCCGCTAAATCATCAAGGTGATCATAATAGACCTCAAACGACTGATCGCAACATCCGCACTTAATCTTAAAGCGTGGCATTCTTTTCTTGTGAGCCACCCGATGAGTTACCCGAGGCGCCATATAATAACCCCTTGTTATGAGATTCATTTTTCGATTGAGTGGAACAGGAGGAATTTTTATGGTATCCACTATCTCGTCTTCTTTCAAAGAAATTTATCTTTAATACATGTCCTGATATTGAACTAAAAGAAAAATAGTATTGATATAGCTATTTTGTCAAATCATGCTTACATATTTTTCAGTCACGCCCTCTTTCTCCTTGATCAATTTTTTCAAAACTTTTTTTACTTTCTCTATACTGTCAAAATCATAAATAGAAAACGCGCCAACAGAAGGATTGATTTTTTTTAATGCGGTTATCTTTTTTTTAAGTTTAGATGGTGAAATCATGTCACTCTTGCTTAAAAAAATATATTCTTTTTTCTTAAAAAGCTCTTTGTTGTGCGCTCCCAATTCTTTGCGGATGGACCGATAATCTTTGAGCGGCGTCTCTGACTCCGCGGAAATGATATGAAAAAGAATATGGGTGCGCTCAATATGTCGGAGAAATTTTGTGCCAAGGCCTTTGCCGCCCGAAGCTCCTTCTATAAGCCCGGGGATGTCGGCAAGAATGAGATCGAAATATACGCCCAAATTCGGCTCAAGCGTGGTAAATAAATAATTTGCTACTTTGCTCTTTGCATTGGTAAGCTCGTTTAACAAACTTGATTTTCCCACATTGGGCAAACCAATAAACCCGACATCCGCAATCAGTTTTAATTCCAAACGAACGGCAAAGCTCTCGCCCGGCTCTCCCTGCTCAAACTGCCTCGGACTCCTATTGGTGGAAGATCGAAAATGAAAATTTCCCCTGCCGCCTTTTCCACCCTTTGCAACAAGTATACGCTCGCCCTTGTGCACAACTTCCTGATCAACGCCACGCGTAAGATTATGAATAACTGTTCCTACGGGCACAGGTAATATCAAGTCATCGGCGGTGGCGCCATCGCGGAATTGCCCTCGGCCATTTTTACCGTTTTGCGCGGAAAATTCTTTTTTGAAAGAATACGCGCTCAAAAGATTAAAATTCGTTGAGCCTTCAAAATAAAGACTGCCTCCATTGCCCCCGGATCCTCCGACCGGACCGAATTGATGGAGATTCTTATTAAACGAAACAGCCCCTCTCCCGCCATTTCCTCCCAACACTCTTATAGTAATGTCATCTATAAACATATAATTCAATTTACTTCTCCTTTATATCTCTGATAGATATGATCTGAAAACCATACGTATCTATCTCCTCTTGCGACCAAAGAGTCACATCTTTTGTCTTGAGAACATACCCAACCTCTTTCTCAACTTCCCTTCCGGTGTATTGTTTCGTATTCGGGTCCCATTCACGCAACAAAAGACTATCGCCCTGGTTGCATGTCCAATCAGCAAGGCGAAGCTCAAAGGTCTTATCACCCGATGTAATTTTCTCAAAATATATCGGCCAAATTTTCTTCTCGATTTTCATAGTAGCATCAGATGGTCACAAAAAACGCCACAGGATATCCAGTGGCATTAAAAAAGAAAGGTCGTGATACGGGTGAAATACTTAGTCTTTCTCTACCAGATGATTCGGGACAACATACCATACTTTATCACTAGCAATTTTTTTCCGAAATGCACGATATTTCGCGTTGGTGTTGTCTTCGGTAACCACGGCTCGAAAAGACTTTCGGAGTTCTGACTCCAAATTTTCCAATATTACTCCTAAATTAATCTTTGCCATTAGATAAAGTATAGCACGTCTTTCCTTGCGAGACAAGCACTCCTTTAAAAATCTTTCTTATGTGTTTCTCCTAAACCTAAAACAAAAGATGGACGACGAAAACGCATCTTTCCAAGCCCTGCGGCAACCAATGCCGCAAAACCGCCGACTGCCAGTCCCCAGCGCGGGCCGGCGTACTCTCCGATCCAGCCGATGATGGGACCGCCAATTGGCGTGGAGCCAAGAAAAGCAACGGTCCAGAGCGCCATGACCCGGCCGCGCATTTCCGGCGTACTCTCGAGTTGGAGCATTACATTTCCCAATGTAACAACATTAATAGAAAAAGCGCCCACAAGAACCATGGCGATAAGGGCTACGGTAAAATTAGGAGCAATTGCGACTAAAAGCATGGACATGCCAAACAAAAGCATAGCGCGCACCAGTATTTCTGGAGATCTTTTTTTACGACTGGCAGTAAATAAACTAGCGATTATCGAACCCA
The DNA here is from genome assembly GCA_964361015.1 of uncultured Candidatus Saccharibacteria bacterium. Classification (GTDB taxonomy): domain Bacteria; phylum Patescibacteriota; class Minisyncoccia; order Sungbacterales; family HO2-52-23; genus CAYHZE01. The sequence goes on from CAYHZE010000002.1 coordinate 23,152, forward strand.
ATCCCATGGCTGATGTAAGTGCCGCGTATGTACGCGCATCCCCATAAAAGGTAAATCGGGCAAACAGCGGCAGAATAACATTAAATTCGTATGAAAGAGTACCAATGATTGCCATCATGATAAGCGTATCACGCAGTAACGGATTAGATGCTACATACCGAAATCCCTCACGCAATTGTCCTTTTGTACGAGGTACGGGCACAATCGGATGCAAGTCGTCCGTCCGCATTATGAAAAGTGCGGCCAAAACCGCAATATACGAAACGGCATTGATTGCAAAACACCACGCAAGACCGACCGTTGCGATCAAGATGCCCGCAATTGCCGGTCCGATCACACGTGCCACATTGACTTGCGTTGAATTCAGCGCGATCGCATTGCCGAGTTGTTCTTTCTCCACCATTTCAACAACAAATGTCTGACGAGTTGGATTATCAACGGCGTTGACAAGGCCAAACATAAACGCAAGCACATTTACCATCCATAGCTGAACCGTATCGGTCGCTACAAGGATACCAAGAATCAATGCCAAAAGACCAAAAACTGATTGTGTAACAAAAAGGATTTTGCGTTTGGAGAAGCGATCGGCTATCACGCCGCCCAATGGGCCCAATAACAATACGGGCAAATGCTGAAGTGCGGTCACAAGACCAAGCGCCGTACCCGATCCCGTAATTTTAAGTACCAGCCATGACTGTGCGATCGTCTGCATCCATGTGCCGCATAGCGAAATCGCCTGACCCGTGAAATACAGCCGGTAGTTCCATATTTTGAGCGAAGAAAACGTTGAATGTCCCAATTGTTTGATTGCGTTGATCATGTATGCGCAAAATTCTTTTCAAAAATGGAAACATCTGCGCGACATAATTCGTGCAGATGTTTCTCCATATAGATATATTAAGACTGTCGAAAAATAGTTATAAGGCTTAAGCTTGTCGAAGCCATACCTTATGCGCATAGACCATGAGAGGGAGCCCTTCGACAAACTTATGGATCATTTTTATAATTCCTCTACAGTCTCATATTATACCATATCTATAACAGTTTGAGCAAGACTACTACACGTAACCCCTCACACCTCCCACTTTTCCCTTTATCTTCAGTCTTTTTTGTCATTCCCAGCATATGCGGGAATCCAGACCCTCCTTTTTGTTTGTGAAGAAAATCTGGATTCCTGCTTTTGCGGGAATAACAGACGTGTGAGGGATTACTACATACACTGCAATGCGCATGCAATATTATTCCTGCCTACTCTCCCACAAAAGCTGTTTCAACATATCCGATAATTTTGCGGTAGCTACGCAGATCACTTTGTCAGCACCGCCATAGTATATATAAAGAAGATCATTTTTTACCACCGCACCGCATGAAAATACTACATGGGAAACCAAACCCTCATGCTCATAAGACATCTCCGGTTCTAAAATCGGATCGTGAGTGCGGGCAATCACGCGAGTTGGATCTTTGAGATCAAGGAGGGCTGCGCGCAGATGATAGTGGTGATCGGGTTTTTTTGATATGCCGTGATAAATTAAAAGCCAACCGTGCTTGGTTTCTATCGGAGGTCCCGCAATCCCTATCTTCTGGCTGTCCCGCTCGCCCGTGCGAGGATTCATTAAAATTTTCCCGCCGATCCATGACGTGCCATTAAAATTCAAACTATCCACAAAATCTATCCAGATACTTAAACCTATCCGATGGAGGATCGCGTATTTACCATTAATTTTTTTAGGAAAAAGAGCGGCATCTTTATCGTCAATGCCGGGGGGGGAAATTAACATGGGAGCAGTCCAATTCCATTTTTTATCCACAAAATCTTTTACCGATAGAGAGGTGAGCGCCACGCGCGGCACGTCTTTGCCGTTATAAGCCGTATAACATACATAAAGCATGGTGCCTATTCTCGTAATGCGCGGATCCTCGCAACCGGAATTTGCTCCGGATACTAATTTAGTTTCAAACGATTCCCGCGGAACATATGCGGGTTTCTTACTTTGATAATCAATAAGAAAACCGTCTTGACTTCGGGCATAACCAAACACGGACGTATTGTCATCCGACATTGCCCGATACAGCAAATAAATTGTGTCTTCCAATAAAACTGCGGCCGCGTTAAATGTTGCTTTTGCCTCCCATGCATGTGCGCGGTCAGGCTGAATAATCGGATTCCCTGCAAACTTAGTGAGCAACTGCGTTCTATGTGCCGGTGACAACAATATTGCCATCAAATCCTTGATCTTGAGTGTTGCCACGCAACATGTGGTGTCTGCCGCGCCATAATATAAGTATAATGTTTCTCCTTTCACAAACGCTCCGGACGGAAATACGATATTGGCCACTTCTCCCTTTCGCTCGTAGTCCGCTTCCGGCACAAGAATGAATTCCGATGTTTTCCCTATAATCTTGGAGGGATCTTTCAAATCAAGAAGCACGGCGCTTACGCCAAATATCGGAGGAGGAGCAAAATAATTTTTTATGGAAGAATAAATAAAAAGCCATCCGTGTTTTGTTTTAATCGGAGGAGCGCCTACCTCAATATGATCCTTCGGGCCTCGCGGTATCGCAAGGATATGGCTATCAAGAGAAGCGTACCATTTGTTCCAATAATCAACGGACCATATATCTTCTTCTTTATCAAAATAAGCAATACATATATTGGCCGGAGGATTATCGGTATTCACCGTCACCAATGCGGCAAGTTTTCCGTTGATTGTTTCCGGAAAAAGAGCCATTGCTTTAGAATTGAATGTAGTGACCAGATGTTTCTCTATTTCCTTGAAATCGCTGGTAATACCGACCCCGATTTTAATGCCTTGGGGTGAGAAAGGAAATGCCGAAAGCGCTGTGTAAAAAATATAAAACTTTTTTCCCAATTTTGTGATGCGCGGATCCTCACAACCAAATTGTTCCCATTCAAACTCCGGTCTCATCAACTGTCTGCGATGATTAAAATGGAGACCATCGGTACTCACTGCATATCCGATTGACGATATATGCATTTCTCTGCCTTTGTATATTTCAAGCGATGACACGGCCCGATACACAAAATGAATGGTGCCGTTGGCCGGAGCCGGACAGCCGTTGAAAGCGGCTACTGCCTCCCAAAATCTCGTTTTGTCCGGCAATAAAATAGGATTTTTGTTCGATCGTTTTGCTATGTTCATCGTATGCGCTTAAGTTTCGGTTCCTGCGTTTGCATCAACGTATTCAAAAATGTTTCTAAATCCGCGGTGGCAACACAGACAACGGTATCCGCGCCGCCGTAATATACAAAAAGCTTGTTTTTTATAACCACCGCGCCGCATGAATATACAACCCCGGCCTTATGGCCCTCATTTTCATACGATTCGTCCGGCTCTAAAATTGGTTTTTTTGATCGGTATAAAACTTTTATGGGATCATCCTTATCCAATATCATAGCGCCCAATTTATAACGATTGGGATCTGCTTTATCCATCGCGTGATACAAAATGAGCCAACCGTGTTTTGTTTTAATCGGCGGAGGTCCGGCCCCGCGTACCCAATTATCCCACTGCCCGCTATCTGCGGTTTGTCCGTGGTGACTTTTAATATAAGGGCGATCGTCAAACGTATCAAGATTATCAAAATAATCAATGAGAATGTCGGGCGAAATGCTATGTAAAATCGCAAATTTTCCTTTTATCTTTTCAGGAAAAAGCACCCAATTTTTATGTATCTCCCACGGCGGAGAAACAAGCATCGGCCGTTTCCATCTCCATTTTTTTGCAAGAAAATCGTTTAAATCTATAGAGGTAAGCGCCATACGGACAGATCCCCATCCGTCAAACGCCACAAACGTCATATAGACGCGATCACCGATTACTACCGCCCGAGGATCCTCGCAACCGCCCCAACTGCCTCCGGAACTATAATGGATTGGCTTAGTAATTCCATGATGTGTGCGAGGATTGATGGCAATATACACGGGGTCTATGCCGCGCTCTTCTATATTGATACCGTCATGACTCGCGGCATACCCTACAACCGAGAGTCCGTGGTCGCCAATTGCGCGATACAACAAATGAATCTTCCCTCCTTCATAGATCGCCGCGGGATTGAATGTTTGATATGATTCCCAATGATTTTCTTTGTCAGGAGAAAGAATTGGATTACCCTCATGTCTTGCAAGAACTGAAGAGTGGATATTTTTATGTTTTCCGGTTAAACGTTTTTCCTTTTCAAGACCAACCGACCCCCTTGATTTCTTGAGAACTGCTCTATGTAAAGATTTTTTACCTGATAATTGAGTGTTTTTCATAAGATATACCTCTTAAGAAGTTATGACATAACCAAATGCCATACAAAACATACCCTATATATATTCTATATTAGGGTATGTAAAACGTCTATACAAGTTTTGCACATTTTTAAACAACTAAAGACTCAATCGTATATATCATTTTTCTGCCTGCTTTCCCCCATGAGAATTGAGCGGCTTGCAACTGGCCATTGTGGATAAGTTCTTGTGTCAGATTTTTATCACGCGCAACTCTCTCCATGGCAGATGCCAATTCTTGGACGCTTGAGGGATCAACTAAAAGCGCCGAATTGTTCTGGCATATTTCTCCCAAGGATGTTGATCGTGAAGTAATGACCGGCGTACCGCACGCCATTGCTTCCAATACCGGATATCCGAAGCCTTCTATAAAACTTGCAAAGACAAGCGCTTGTGCGCGCTTGTAAATATAAGAAAGTTGGCCATCATTCAAATGCCCGATAAACTGCACGCGCGCCTGTATGCCCTCGCTTGCAATATATCGTTTCATCTCTTCTACATATCCGCCCTCTGCTCTGCCCCCAAGCACAAGCACATACTCTGGATATTTCCCACAAATCGCGCGAAACGCGCGCACTACATTAAACACATTTTTCCGCGGCTTCATTACGCCAACAAATAAAAAAAACTTCTCAGGCAATATGATTGCTTGCTCCGTCACCGCACACACATCTTTAAATCCGCACCATACGACATTAATTTTTTCCTCTGCAACGCCAAATAGTTTAATCGTATCCCGCTTTGTCGCCTCGGAAATTGCTACAATCCCGTCCGCGCGGCGCAGGGAGCGCCCATGATACCAATATGTCAGCCAATTCAACAATGTTGCTTTGAATCCCCGCGGAGGAAAATAATAATACGCGAAATCAAGCGCCAACACGATTGATTTTTTCGGTTTATATATAAGCGGCATAACCGGCGTATTAAATATAATCACATCGCATTGCGGCGCATCACGCAATCGGTCAAGCCACAATAACCCCTCGCCCAACACATGCACCCGCCAATTTGTTCCAGAAAATTCCGGCAATACACGGAATGCGCGTTTCAAAAAAATAATATATTCATTCTCATGATCAACTGACACCATGCCCTTTGTCAATTCAAAAATAGTGCGGGCCAATCCTGCAGGCTGATCTTCTCCATACGGATGCAATATAATGCCTATCTTCATATACGTTCCTTGATGAATTCACTGATATGTCTACTGCGCTTGTCCCATGAAAAACTCTGCACCTTTGCAAACGCGCGATCCGCGCGCGCGTTCATTTCATCCCTATGCGCAAGCGCATAATTTATTTTCTCCGTCAAATCGCGCGCATTGTCCGGCTCAAACAAAAGCGCTTCTCGATTGCTCACGATTTCGCGATTGGCAGGCGTTGCGCTCGCTATCATCGGCCGCCTGCTTGCCATATATTCAAAACATTTCATTGGCGACGTATGAAGATATGAATACTCATTTCTCTTGGTGCCCAATACAAGGAGAATGTCAGCCGCGGCAAGCCACATCGGAATTTCCGTAAATGAACGATGGCCCACGCAATGCACTGATGCGGGAAGTGTTTTTATGCCTGACGCACGCATTAACTCCTCCGCTGTTCCGCCTACAAAATAAAAAACATTGTTGCGTCCAAGCAGAGAAGCCGCTTGAAGCGCAGTGTCAAGCCCTTTCCACTGATACAATTTCCCCGCATAGAGAATCACCGGCATATCCCCATCAATGCCAAGTTTTTTTCTTGCATCTTCCTGGGAGGGGAGAGAAACAAACATATTCATATCAATACCATTGGGACGTACGATAATTTTTTGAGTAGGAATCCCAAATATCTTACGCAATTCCTTTTCAATAATACCATTGATAACAATGATTCCTGATGCAAAACGAAAAAGCAATACGACTAAAAAACGCTTCTGCTTGGCATCATGAATTTCGCAAAAATAAGGCATCCCGATAAATGGAATGAGAAAAAAAGAAAACTGATCAATATCAACCGTATACACGATAAATGTTTCGCCGCGCAATCGTTTTGCGAGCAAATAAAAAAAATACCCGAATGCAAACGAAAGCGATCCGAGAACAAATCCCATCCGCCCCCGCGTATACCAGTCAAGTACCGGCAATTTTCTTATCGAAATATCAACGCGCAATCCATAGAAATCTTTAAGCGATGCCTGCGACGTTTTTCTTTTCGGCACAACAAGTTCAAGATCAATCCCCTGCTCAACAAACGCCTCACACATCTTGGCAAGCTGAATGCCATGGGCTTTTTCCGTAGACATGCGGGCGTTGGCGATATAGTAGATTTTTTTGTTGAGTTTCATAACGTCATGGGTTCTTCAAATTGCCATCTCATTTTTTATAGATTACCCCACCATTCGCTTAAGCAATTTTTCCTCGCTTTGCGCCCAATTCACCAATGTCTTCAATCCCTTGTCAAACGAAATCTTCGGTTCCCAGCCAAGGTCTTGCTTGATCTTATCAATATGCGAAATATATACTTTTTGATCACCCGGACGCCACGAACTTAATGAGTAGGGTATTTTTTTGCCGATAATTTTTTCTATCCTACCGATAGCGCCAAGCACGGAAGATGCCTCTTTTACGCCGCCGCCGATATTGTAAATATGGCCGGACACTTTTTGCGGACTTCTGATCGCCATATCGTAGAGCCGCGCCAAATCTTCAACATGAAGAACATCACGAACTTGATGCCCATCTCCATAGATGGTAATCGGGCGATCCAGCAATGAAGATATTACAAACCATGCGACCCATCCTTGATCCTCAACGCCAAACTGATGTGGTCCATAAATACATGACTGGCGAAACACCACTGTTGGCAATCCGTAGATGCGCGCATAGTCATGCACATATTGATCCGCGGCTCCTTTACTGCAACCATAGGGCGAATGAAAATCAACCCCGTGGTGCTCGGCAATCCCTGCTTGATATTGTTTGTATTGATACCCGCTGTTGGTAAGCATTACCTCGGCATGATCCATATTGCCATATACTTTGTTGGTAGACGCATATATCACAAGGGGTTTTGTTGAAGACATCCGTGCCGCCTCAAGTACATTGAGAGTCCCCTGTGTGTTGGTAAGAAAATCATGATATGGATCCTCAACTGATTTGGTTACCGCCACTTGGGCGGCAAGATGAATAACCGCATCGGCATTGCCAACCGCGCCCTTGAGTTTTGTTCTGTCAGTCACTACATCACCATGAATAAAAGCAAATTGCTTGCCCCATGTTTTTTTGAACCATTTAAGATTTTCTTCCGATCCTTTGCGCGAAAGATTATCAAATAACGCGACGTGATATTTTTGCGACAACAAATAGTGTGCGGTGTTTATACCGATAAAACCGGCGCCGCCGGTTATAAGAACACGTTTTTTCATACATTATTGCTTATCTGTTATATACAACGGCACGGATCTATTGTTTGTAACCATTACCGTGTCTTTTAAAAGAGAACGCAATTTTGTAATGGTGGTATCAAGACTATGATAGTCAAGCACAATTTGGCGCAACGCCATATTGGGACGCGTCTCCATGCTTACCTGTTTGATCCGTTCGGCAAGAAATTCAGGATGAGTATGATCCAAAAAATAAGCATCAGGCACAACGGAACGATATGCTTCATTGGCGGTCAGTACAGACAAGCCGCATGCCATTGCTTCAAAGACCGCCTTATCAAGGGACCCTGTTCCTGACACGTTTACGAATATATCATGTTCTCGCAGAAGCGCCGGAATTTGGGAATAACCAGCCGCGCCGAGAAAGTCAACATGGGAAGAAAGATTTTTCTCGGCGATAAGATGTTTGATAGATTCGAGATATGAATAATCGCGCGGCAATATAGGGCCTCCCACAATTGAAAGCGACCATCCATCTGGCCATATGCGTGCCCCCACCGCGCATGCATTGATAATCTGCTCATAATTTTTAATGGGAGAGATTCTGCCGACGGTTATGAGTTTGAGCTTCTTTTCTGCATGTGCGGAATTTGGTTCGCGCGGCACAAATAAATCAGTATTAATAGCCTGTCCCGTATAGATAACCTTTTTTGACGGTAGCCGAAATCCTTCCGGGGAAGAGGTGGCAATAAAATCAACAAGCTTTTCTGCAATTTTAAGACGCAATGTCACGCTTTTATGCGCATACCACAACACCGAACGTTTTTTTAATGATAACAAAAAAGGGGCGGCGGCAATGACAAATTCTGGAATCTGATGGAAAAAAACAGAGTCGCATCTTGCATAATGATATGAAAAAAGTTCAAAAAATGTTTTTATGCGAAAAAACCGGCTTGTATTTTTTTCTTTGCCAAGACTACATAATTTCACATGGGGGGCAAAATCTGTTTTTCCGACATATGACGTAATGATTGTTACCTCATCAAATTCTTTGCTCAAGCGTTCAAACCAATAATAAAACGCGCCAAGATTTTCGTCTTCTTTATCAACTTTTTGCGTGACGATGAGTAAATGCATAAAAACCAGCTTGAAGGAAAAATTTTATCATCTTCCCTGCAAGCTACAAGCCAATTCCTACAAGCTAATTAAAAACAGCAATCAAAACTTTTCTTCCACTGGGCAAGATAATCTTGTCGCGTGGACGGGCGAATATTGAACGCGGTTACTTGAGCGGCCTTCGCGAATTTGATTCTTGTTTCCGGGTGCGCGCAGAGGTCACTGATAGCCGCCGCAAGAGCTGATTGATCTGCTACGGGTACTACGCGGCCATTGATGCCATCGCGTATGATTTCTCCCGCCACTCCCACGTCTGTCATGATAACAGGAAGACCCACTGCCATTCCTTCAATTGCCACCCTCCCCCACCCTTCAATATAAGAAGGTATAACCATAAGGTCAAAAGACGCATAAAATGAAGATAGATCATTGCGCCATGGATCAAGAAATACATTGCGTTCAAGACGAAATACTGAAATGAGCGATTGATAATACTCTTTATCGGGTCCATCTCCCGTGATTACAAGCACGGCGGTGGGATATTTTTTTACTACCTCAACCATGGCGCGAATCAGCATGCTGAAATTTTTTTCTTTTTCTTTCATGCGGCCTACCGCAATCATCGCGCAGACTGAATTGCGAGTACGCGTGTCTTTTGATATCTTAGCGCCCCCACTCCTCAATGCCGACACGTCGGTAAAAATAGGCAATACCGTGAGTAATGACGGAGAAATATGTAACCGATCAATAAGCGAGCGCGCAATGCGATCAGATACTACGCGTATGCAATCGGCGCGCGGTAATAAAAACCGCGCAAGCATATATTTTATCCGCGGCGCTGTTCCGGCGCGCCGATACCATGGACTCATAATATCCGTATGCACTTGAAGCTGAAGCCGTATTTTCAACGACCGTGCAACCATAAAAGCAATAAACCCAAGTTCGTCCGGACTTTGCGCAGTTACTATTTCTATGGAACGACGCGCCACGATTGACCGCGCAATACGATATGCCTTCACCCGCTGTATTATCTTATTTCCCGATAAAGAGTGAAAAAAAAGATTCTTATATGGATGCGCAACATCATGCTCTCCGCCAAGTACCACAATGTGAAGTTCATCGCATAATTCCGCATATGCTTTCATGCGCGCATGAACCGCACTTTGCTCATTCATTATTTCATTGTCCCCGGAAATCATGAGAATTTTCATGGCAACATAAGATATTCCTACATCTTCATAATACATTCTGCCGTCTCTTGAAGCATACGCGCAGTGGTAAATTGGCGCGCAGTTTGACACGCATGTGTTATCATACCTTCGCGCCTATGGAGAGACATGCCAAACATTAACTGTATCGCATCAGCCAATTGACTTTGATTATTATATTCTACTAAAAATCCGTTTTTTCCATGTGTAATTAATTCTGTATTTCCGCCCACTGATGTCGTAATCACCGGCGTTCCCATTGCCATTGCCTCAAGCAACGCGTGGGAAAAACCCTCGTATCCAGTGTTAAGAACAAACGCATCTGCGGCGGCAAGGTATGTAAGCATTTCATCATGGCTCACTTGGCCGATCAACTGCGCATATGATTGCAAATCTAATGCAATTATCGCATCTCTTAACTCTTTTTCCAATGGCCCTGACCCTATAATAACCAAAGATAAAAGCGTATGTTTTTTAATTAAATCCGCAACCACGGATAATAATACGCCAAATCCTTTCCACGCGACTAAACGTCCGGCTGATACCAATACGCGACCATGCAAACCAAGCATTGCCCTCGCCTTTTCACGCGAAATCATCAAAGAAGGAGTTTCAAATGAGTTTGCAATAACAATAATCTTTTCTTTTGGAATTCCCCATTGCATAACCACGGCTTTTAAATATGCGCTGGGAACGATAATGCGTTCGGCTTGCCGCGCGGTAAAACGCTCAATTGCGCGCAGTATTGCAACGCGGTAGCTGTATGATTTCTCTAAAAAATCATCAAGTAATTCTGAAACACCAAATCGCTGTACTCCCTGTTCCCACGCATAATCGCCGACTATTTTTATGGCAAATTTTTTTCTTGCAACCATGGCTGCAATCGCGCAAGGAAACCCAACGCTCACCGGGTCTTGCGCGTAAATACTATCCGCATAACGCGACTGCAAGCACACGCGCCACGCGTATGCAATGTGACGCAAAACTTTTGGTAATCGCCGCACGCTCCTAAAACAGACAATACGCACGATAATACCGTAATCCAGCAGGCCGTCTGCAAGCGTTTTACTGTATGTTGCCGGACCTCCGATTTCGGGCGGATAGAGTGGTGTGCAGACTAACGTACGCGCGCGGGCACGTAAAAACGTTTCAAAAAGTTGCGCATAGACCTGCGCAATTGCGTCCCATGAAAATTGTTGCTCCACTAAACGCCTGCCGTTTTCCCGCATATGTGCGACAAGTTTATTATTGTTCAAGAGCATAAGAATTTTGTCTGCCACATCTTTTGCATCATCAACCCGGCATAATATTCCTGTCTCTCCATCTTTGATAATGTCTGGAATCCCTCCTACCGGCGTTCCGATAATAGGAACACCCACTGACAATGCTTCGATAAAAGAATTGCCCATGCCCTCGGAACGAGATGGCCTGACAAACACATCTGCTTTACGCAAATAAAAAGGAATTTCTTCATAGGGAATTTCCCCAAAAAAAATAATATCTTGGGAAAGCCGCAAATCATGTGTGAGCTTTTCCAATGTTCTCCGCTCGGATCCGTCGCCGATGATATAGCATTTGATTGATGTTGTTGTTTTCTTTATTTCTCCCACTGCGCGGATAAGCGTATCCATGCCATTTTTTTTCACAAGACGCGATGTGGTGATAATCACACGCCGATTATGATTGCTATCTGTCACAATGGCATGCGGTGGTTGAAATGCAAATAAAGATGTATCAACACCGTTGGGAATTATTTGTCCAATGCCCGCATATCCATACTCGCCTGCCACGCTGAATAAATAAGAAGAAATTGCGGTCACGGCATCGCAAGCTCGTAATATGCGCCGGAATGCCATGCCAATCACACCCAATCTTGCGTCCGCAAGCCGTGCGTCTCCATCACCATATTGCACCGTGAATATAAACGGAAGCGCGGGGAAAAATAATTTACAAAGATACGCGGACAATGATCCTTGCGAAATATCCATGCCCCATAGAAGCAATGAATTTTTTGAAATTCGCTTCCAAGGTTTAGGTATATGGCCTCCCATGCCGAGCTTTAGTAACTCAAAAAATCCCACAAACGGCAGTAACCACTTATCAAGCATGATGCCAAAACCCAGACGAATAATTATTCCTTCCGGTGCAATTTCTCGCCTAGAATACATACGGTTTTGACGTGCCGTAATTATATATACATCATAAGAATCACAAAGCCGCCTCGCCACCTCGCGAACCGCGATTTCTGCTCCCCCAATAAAAGGAAGATAACTGGTTGTAAATACGACAATCTTTTTTTTAGTCATCGGGAAAATTGTTTGGCGATAAGAAAACCGACCGCACCAAGAACGCTCGTTCCAAGAACAATCACAAATGGTATTGAAACAAACGGTGTATGCGCCGCCGTAGCGGCATATGACTTGCTATCCTCCGGGTAAGGAGTGGGGATGGGAGAAAAAGAGATCGCGGGGTTTTCAGGCGCGATACCTGACGATATTTTTTTTGAACTTGTAGCAATAGGCAAATCTTGAACATGCGAGATGGACATTTGTTCTTCTTTGATACGTTGCGGCTTGGGAGTGGGCACAATATCAGAAAAAGTAAATGCTTCAACACCATTGGGATACAACACGCGTATTGGCAACGATTCGGGATCTTTAAGCAAACCAGTTATGCTATTTCTTATTGCAATATCACCGCGGCGCGCCATCTTACTATAGGGCGGAAAAATAAACATGCGCTGTTTGCTATCGCGGATATTCCAACCGCTGATATCCGCTTCAATATCAGATCCATTGGTAAGCCGAATATGCCCGTCATCTCCCCATACAACGCCCAAAATACTCACAAGGTTTGGAGCAATCTGTAGGCGAATATAATCGGAAGCCGCATATTCTCCGGATGATATATGCAAACCAGCCAAATATGTACCAGGCACCCGATATGTATGCACAACATTTCTTCCTTCTTGTGTTTCTCCATCACCGAAATTCCAAAAAAATCGTGCTGATGAATCAATGGCCTCATCGTTGATTCCTTTTGAATGACCAAAAAATTCAAGCACACTTCCCACCATTGATGATACATCTTGACCCGCATATGCTTTGATTGTTTTGATTGCTGACGCATGCGGTGTTGCCGAGGGCAATAGTGATCCCGCACTTGATGCGGATAGAGGAGAAGCAGACGGCGAAGGCAAAGGAGAACTTGATGCAGACGCTCCCGTATTAACGGCTTGGGGACTTGGCGTATGTGAAATATGCCATGCGTTTTTTCCACCACTCATTACGCCGTCTTGTAATAACGCAAGTGAACTACCCTCGGAGAAAGAACTTATATCAACAAATGTCCCCTTGTCCCACAACCCCGCATCTCCAGCGCTTGGTTCCCATGTCTCTCCATCCTTCCCCCATTGAATAAAACTCTTGATCGTATCCTTTCCTCTTGGTTGCGCACCAAACAGCGCAATAGACCCTGACGTGTTGCTCATATTTGACGATGTGGTTGCTTGATATATATCGGTCGCCGAATTATTGCCCGCAGTCCGAAGATGAATCAATATAAATTTTCCCGCGCCAATAAAAAACCCATTCGGAATAGTAATATATCCAATCCCATCCGGGTATATCTCCCACCCGGAAATATCCACCTGATCGGCACTTGCATTATAAAGTTCTATCCACTCCCCGCCCGTATCACTCCCTTCAGGATCAAACATGACTTCGTTGATGACGACACTTGATGCAAATACGGAAAATGGGGCCACGATGAACACAAAACACAGGGGAATAAGATAGCGGTTTTTCATATATCTTTATCGTAGCAATGAGAGTGTGGGAGGTCAAAAAAATATCTTAAAAAGCTAGATTCCCGCTTCCGCGGGAATGACAAAAAGAGTATAAACACCTGTTGTTCACTCAACTATCGCGCAAATTCCGCTTTCTTTTCAATCTGATGGACGCGGGATGTCAAGTCTTCAATTGCGGCTTCTTGCGCGATATCGCTGTGTACGAGCGCATCAGTGGTACTTCGGATATGGCGTATATCGGTATGAGCCGCATTCAATTCTTCAAACATATCTTTCTGGATTTTCTCCACTCTATCTAATCTATGAGTAAGTATATAAACATCGTCCTTAGTTGCCGTTTGGTCAAAACCGCGCTTCACCATACCAGCAAGGTCTTCTATTATGATGGAAGTATTGTTCTTCTTCATTTGATTTTATAAAACTGCGAAAAAAATATTATTGTCCAGACAATTTTTTCTTCAACCCTTCGATCGTGGCCGCAAGATCCATATTTTTGGGATCGCTTACAAGAACTTTTTGCCACCATTCTATGGATTTCGCATATTGTTCACTCTTTTCATATAATCGCGCGAGAGCTTTTGCAAGATCCATGCTTTGCGGATTTGCGGCAATGCCTTGGAGTAATATGTCATCGGCGAGATCGGATTTTTCTTTGAGCGAGTAGAAGTAGAGTTCCGAAAGAGAAACATATGTACCCGGATCATCGGGCTTATTTTTGATTGAAGCCTTAAAATTGATTTCAGCTTGCGGGTAGACGCGCAAATATCGCCAATAGAGTTCCCCGAGATTTGCAAAAGCAACCGAATTTTTCGGACTAATCAGACTTGCATATTCCCATGCATCGCGAGCGCCTTCAAAGTCGCCGATTGTTTTTTTCAAAAGGCCCAGCTGAATCCATCCGTTGAAAAAATCCGGTTTTTCTTTTACCGTTTTACCGAAATTTTGAAGCGAGCGATAGATTTCCTGCTTGTTGGATTCTGAAAATAATTTTACCTCATCCGGCACCGGACGGAGTTCTTCTGTTGGTCTCCCGTGATAGACGGGGAATATAAAAGAAACCGGCGTTATGTGAGGCAAGACAGATACGGATGGAGACGGTGTTTCAGACATGCTAGGTAATGGAAAAAAGGAGAAAGATGGTATTGGACTTTCCTCCTGTCCTTTATTCTGACTCCCACCAAATAGAAACATCTTTATCTGATGGCGAAACGCTACGCCTAAGACTATTACTATTGCTACCGCTAACGTTACCATAACATTCTTATTCATAATATGCGGCATTAAAAATTATGTCCTTTATCTTATAGAATAATCCCTATTTCGTCAAGAGAAATGTGAAGCCACCCTGAACAGCAGTAGATTCATTAATAAATACAGTGAGCATTTGTATGCGCCATGATCCATTCACCACATAGTCAAGACCTTCAACCCATAAACTTGATATATACGTCTGTCCTGGCTGTATTGATTGCGGAAAAGATACTTTAACCTGCCGTCTGATTTCTTCGCCTAGCCGAGGCGGATCATTATTGATGGTAAAATCGGTGTTACTTATAACATTATCAAATGTCGTAGTTCCATTTCTTAATTTTAACAACACTGTTTTGTTTCGATTAGCGGTTGAGTTCATAGCATCATATAAATCAAGTTCAATCTGGCTAAAAGAAATGATGTGATCCGTGGTATTGGAAATAGTAATGTCTCCCAATTTAAGCGGTGATGTCGCGACATCGGGAAATGACTTGGTAGTAGTGCCAGTGATTCGCAACTCTGCGACTGGTATGACGGGAGTCGTACTCGCAATCAATTCAAGAGGAGGAGTGGGTGACGGAGATAATACAGGTGTAGTGGTGGCAGTAGGCGCGGAAGGAACAAGGGCGGGGGTGGGGGTGAGAGATGATGTTGCTTGCTGTTGAGCAATCAAATTGGCAAGCTGTGCCTGCAACATTTTAATTTGAGATTGAAGTAACGCAATTTGTTCTTCACGCGAAAGAACCGCTACCCCGCCTATGCGCGCATTTACGCGAGAGCGTGTTTTAGGCCCAAAATATCCACTCGACGGCATAATGTTCTCTTTTTCTTGGAAATTGATCAATGCTTGTTTGGTCTGGGAAAGAAAATTACCGCTTATAGGACCATTATAAAGCTCTCGATCGCGAAGAAACTCCTGCAAATACGCTACATCCGGGTTATTCATCATTCCCATATAAAGATCACGCGTAAAAATACCCATAGATGGCGTGAGCGGAAGCAGAGTATCAGCATATATTGTAAACGGAAATATTATATATATAAAGAAGGTTAAAAAAAGAAGTATTTTTTTCATATCAACATTATAGCATGAGGCTGTACAAAAATACCATAGGCGGTGTCATTGCGAGCGCAAGCATTGCAATCTCTATCTCGGAAGATGAGATTGCGGAGCAGTCGCGAGTTTTACGAGGGATCTCTGCTCCTCATACCATCTCCAATTAACTCCTGCACACCAAAAATAGCGGTGTCATTCCCGTGAAAACGGGAATCTAGTACCTTATTAACTTAATTTTGAGCCTTTTCTTCTCTCGTTGTCATTCCTGCGGAAGCAGGAATCCAGGTTCTCTTCTGGATTGAATGGGTCTGGATTCCTGCTTCCGCAGGAATGACAAGGGGTTCAAAATTAAGTTAATGAGGTACTAGATTTATTCATCCACCTATGGATCTGGATCCCCGCATTCGCGAGGATGACAACGGGGAAGGGGTTAATGAGAGATGGTATCACAATGGCAACGTTCGGGTATTTTTCTACAGTTTCAGCATACATCTTTGACAGATCAAAAAATCCACCATTCAAAAACCCAGCCCCGCTCTAAGCGGGGCTGGGTTCGAGCCCATCATGCTTTCGCATGATGCACAAGTGACTCTTTTGAGAACTATTTCGAGAATGTCTGCTGGCTCATTTCTGTTGTCGGCAGTCCTGGCAGGAGATAACCGTTCAGCCAGTCGTTGGTTGTCGTAGCCGATGTCGTGGTCGTATTTGGCGACCAGACAAAGAATGAGGAGCTTGCCACAAGACTTGCGAGCGAGAGTGAATCTCGGGGAATACCCGAACCGCCAAATGTAGTCAATGTCGGGAAGAATGATGCATCGCCTACGAGCGCTGCCGAGAAAGAATCACCGGTTGTTGAACGCGTAATATTAGCCACAAACTTAAAGTACCGCGACTGTCCCGCAGGTATCTGAATTGCTTCTGCATTCGGAGTAGCTTGCGTATTGGTCACCGGATCAAAGAACATAATAACATGACTTGATGTTGCGGCTTTATTCAGAAAAGCGTTACAATCCGATGTGGTCACCCTTTCAAGCGACCAACCATTCACACAACTAACGGATTGGGAGTTAACCGGGTTTGTAGAATAGGCTTGGCCCGAGAATCCACTATCAGTATAGGCAAACAAACGGAATGACGAGGTTGTTGCGACTGTTGTGGATGAGACACGGAATGTGAACCTATACAAACCAATACCTCCGTCAGCGGGAGCCGTTACTTTGAAACGATAGAGATCCATATCTCCGTTTGCCAATGTGTTGGTCGGCACTGCCAATCGTTCCAATGTCGGGTATGACTTTACAACTCGGATACCCTTTACGTTCGCCAGATCAGTTCCGCTCGTATTCAACGTACTGCCGGATGACTGACCAATACCTTCTGTAGTGACAAGAGCCGCGCCATCCCAATTGATGACGACTAAGTGGCCTGAATCGCCACCTGTTGTAGTTACTTGTCCAAGACTGGATGCAGAAATAAGATCAACGGTTGTACTCAAAACCTTATCGCCATCTTTTGGAATGATAAAGTCTGATGTGAGCGTGGTAGTTGCTCGGAAGTTACCCGAAGTAAATACCGCTTCTCCAACTTTTGTCGCGCCATCCCAGAAAGATACTTTCACGACATCGGAAGTAGAAGCCGTTGATGAAGCAAGACTAAAACCAAATTTGGTAAGTTTAACTGCCTCATATACAGCGCTCAATTTAAAGATAGTTGCCCCCACATCGGCCTTTCCTGCAATGCCAAATCGTTCTGATGGACTTGCTGAATCAAGAGCTACGGTAAATGAACCGCTTGCGCGTACTGTCATGATCTGGCCGTTGCTCACGGTTGCTACTTCTGTCACTGATATGCCGGTATCTTTTCCTACAACCACGGTATCACTTGCAGCTACAAGACCCATTGACCATGTTGCATCTGCAGTCGCATCCTGACCGATATTACACTTTACGTCTACAAGCTTAACAGTGCCTTTCGGAATAATGAGATTATTGTCAAAGGTAAATACTCCCTCAACATCATCATTTGCCGCATTACCGGAAGGATTGACAACATTTCCACCCGTGTTGAGGGCGGTAGTGCCGTCAAACATTTGACAGGTGTTCAAAACGTCAGCATCTGCAGATGCGCTCGTGACAATCTGTATATCCTGCGAGGTTACGCGAAGGTCTTCGCCTGATGCGGTCGCATCATACTGAATCTTTGAGAATAAGTATCCATTGACACCGCGAACCACATTCTGCGCCACCGGAGAATCGGAAACTGAAGTCTTCAAGCTGGCTTTACGTATAGTCATGCTGTTACCTCCCACTGCGGTGGATGGAGTCGGAGTAAGAGTGAGTCCAGTGATCAAACCTTTTGCGGTAATATCTGAACCCGGTGTAGTGGATGCGCTTACCACCGTACCGTCAGCAAAGTTAGAACTCAACTTTGCCACCAACTTATATACATTGTAGCCAACCGGAACGGTAAACGTATCAGAGAATGTCACGGTAGACGGTACAGTTGTTGTGGTATCCTTTGGACCCGCTACCGTAGCGCCAGCCGCATCAACCAATGATACGCCGCTAATACGCGAAGCAGTTGTATTTATTCCTTCAGAAAATGTGAACTTCAAAGATGAGATTTGTACTTGCTCACCCTTTGCTTCAAATCCGAAAGCGCCAACGACGGTGTTTGAAGTATCAACCGATACGTTGCCTGCCGGAACAGTATTTGATTTCTCAATTCGCAGGCTACCGGTGGAAATCGTGTGGAGATATGCATCGTAATACGGTTCAGTTGAGGTAAAGCCTTCGCCTTGCGTCGTTGTATTGGCCGTTGAGCCGTTTGCGGGAATGATCGCATAGTTAAAGACATTTCCTCTTACTACTATATCTGTCCTGCGTTGAATATCAAAGTCAATGGTTCTATTTGAACCTCCTGAAACATCCGCCTTAAGAGCGATTTCAATAATTGCGCCCTTGTCAAATACGAGAACCGGACTGAACTTTGCTAAGTAGTATTTGCCATCGGCCGATAACGTAGTGGCATAATCAGTTCCCTTTACTGTAACCATGACATTCGTAAGGTCACCTGATCCTGCGGAACCCGCTTGATAGAAGCGAACCTGTTCAAGAGATACTGCTTCTGCAGAACCAACAGTCCATCGGGCGCCTGTTGAGTAGAAAGCGGTTGCTCCCACTTGAAGTGAACTGCGAGCGGCTCCCGGATCAAGAACGCCTCGAGCCGGCGATGCCAGTGTGCCAATTCCCAATGTTTCATTGATGGTCACGCCGGGACCTATCATCGGAAATGCACCAGTTACTTTTGACGTTCCTGCATCAACAGAAACAATTTGGAACTTAGCTATCTGTCCTCCATTGGTACCTGCAGCCGGTCGGTTAAAAGCAATAGTAAGTGTTTTAGACGTTCCCGCCCTTATTACTACCGGCTCGTTCAAACTTGCTTGATGCAATGCATTCAAGGTTTTTGACAAACCAATCTGCGTCCCCGTGTCATCAATAAGGACAACCGCGTCAATTGCACTGTCATCTGCCTGGCCTACGCGCTGTATCAAGATTGATTTTACCGTCACATCTCCGTCGCTTGCCGCGGTAAAGACTGCGTTCAATGCTGGTACCCGTGCGGCTACCGCAGGAGCAAGCGCGCCTTCAGCCGGCTGTGTTGATCCAGCTGCTACCGTCAAGCCAGAACCTGCGACTGGCGAAGTTGTAGGTGATGGGGTTTGAGATCCTGTCGGTGTCGGTGTTGATGTCGGTGTTGATGGGACCGTACTCACAACCATGTCATACTTTGCGCGCGATATCGTACCAAAGTATCCTACTGCAGGCGATACACCATTTGCCGCCTGCCATGCGGCTACTGCTGATTTTGTAATTCCACCAAAATATCCAGTTGAACCACCACTATAGGAGAAATGGCCCGTGGATTTTAAATAATCCTGAAGACATGTCACGTCATTACCCTTTGTACCCATCATAAGGGATCGAGTGAATGTGCATGCCCCGACTGTCATCGTTGATGACGATGAACTGCCGGAAAGTGCTGCTAATTGTGCTTGGAGTGCTGCGATCTGCGCTTGCAATGCATCCATGGTAGCATCTGCCATTGCCGCAAACGGCAGAACTGCTGCTGCTCCAGAAAGGGTAACGGCAGTAACAATGGTGAACAACTTTGTTTTGAAGCTCACGCGACTGCCGTTTCCTGTTTTTTCATTAAATATCATACTCATACGTTTACATTCTTTCGTTATAGAAAATGATATCAGTGGATCCCTGGGGAATCACTGCTTCATCCTCCATAACTACTCTAAGAAACCTTTCCCTGCATCCTATTGTTTTAGTATGTAAGGAGGGTTCCAACCAGAGGAACACTCATTTTTTATTATCCGTCGACACCGGATAATACTCAAGAGTGGTTAAATGAATAATTCTCAAACTGACGTGCTTACGCGGGGTCAAGTCTTGCTTTCAATGTGTCTCACCATCACGAAATAATATATCTACATATATATAATATAAAATTATGTATGCAGATTATTTCCGCGCGATGGTGAGACACAAAGAAGCATCGACCGGACATTGATCCTCCGATCTGACAAACAAAACAAAATACGAAATTCAAATTGATTCATCAAGCAGTCAAGGAATTATGTATCTATTCCTACTACTTTTTTTAATTGTCAACGTCCTAGCCGCGTCTCTCGTTTTTCAATCGTTGCAATTCACATATCAATCAAGATTGTAACTCCAATTAAGATTATACTCCAAACTGATATGTGATTACAAATTTACATACAAAACAGCCGAAATGTGGCCTCTTTTAAGAACCTAACAATACCATATACATACTCGTATCCTTATTATAGACGCAAGAAATACCTTCGCAAGTGCACACTTATCCACAGACCAAAAAGGATATACATATACGCCATCATTTGCACCCTTTTCTATTTTTGCATTATAGCATGGGCTGGACATAAGTCTCTCCTCCATCGCAATGTGAACATTTCACTCTCTCAAAGGATGAAATATCTGCATATCCTTCCCTATTATCAGACTTAAACTGTACTTCCTGATATATTACCTGTCAACTTGACTATTATTTAATAAATTGTAAAACGGAGTTTATCCAAAACAGAAGCGAAGGACTCCCTTGCAATGACAAAGTGTTGCTCTCCAGTCTCAACTTAATCATTCTCTATACATCGAGCCCCTTGAGATAACGTTTAAAACCCTTCCCCACTTCCGGGTGCTTGAGTGCGAATTGAACAATTGCCTGCAAAAAACCTAATTTATCTCCGCAATCATATCGGACACCCTCGTATTCATATCCATACATCTTGCCGCCTTCTTTAATATAGAGATCAAAAATATCAGTGGGAAACAGCTCGCCTCCCGGACCCGGCTTCATACGAGGAAGCATCTGAAAAAGCTCTGGCGTATAAATATATTTTCCAATGCTTGCCAAATCGGATGGAGCTTTATTTATTTCGGGTTTTTCAACCAATTCAGTTATGTGGTATGTGCGAGGCGCAATTTTTTTTCCACCTATAATCCCATATTTTGGTATTTCTGTTCTAGAAACTTTCTGTAGCGCAATCACCGGACTGTTGAACTTCTCATACATCATAATAAGCTGTTTAAGACAAGGTACTTTCGCATCAACAATATCATCTCCATAAAGAACGGCAATCGGTTCATCATGTCCGATAAGGTGACTTATCTGAAGAAGGGCGTGTCCCGGACCTTTTGGCTCTCCTTGCCGTACATAGGTAAAGCGGGCAAACGATGAAATTTCGCGAACTTTCTTTGCCAAGTCATGCTTCCCTCGGCTATTCAAAAAATGCTCAAGTTCGGTTGAGTAATCAAAATGATCTTCAATGGCCCTCTTACCTCTTCCGGTCACAAAAATAATTTCTTTAATTCCCGAAGCAACGGCTTCTTCCACAAGATATTGAATGACCGGCTTGTCCACAATTGCCAACATTTCTTTTGGTTGTGCTTTTGTCGCGGGAAGAAATCGAGTACCGAATCCTCCTACGGGAATAACAACTTTTTTTATTTTCATTTTATAAAGGACATTTTGTAATTTAATGGACATTTTTAAAAAAATGTCCATTAAAAAATATAAAAATGTCTTATAGACTTTGGATTACGAAACGTATAAAAATGCCATTGTGAGCGCAAGCGTTGCAATCTTACATTCAAAGACTTTAGATTGCCGCGCCCCCAAAGCGGGGCTCGCAATTACATGTATTCTGGGAGTTTCATAATGCATAAGTTTTAGAGTAATCAACGGCCGCGGGGGGAACTTTTAACAACCGAATAAATAGTCCATCGCTTCTCTCCTTCTTTTTTGAGAATCTCTTTGTCCACAAGATTCTGTAAATCCCTCTGAACCGTCTTGGAGCTCACGCCCTTCAATGACGTATAGAAATCACTGATTTTTCCCTGCCCAGACTTTGCCAGACGATCTATGATAATTTTTTGGCGCTCATTCAGGACATCATCTGTCTTCCTGTGAAACCCTCCATCCAATGGTCTAGTTTCCGAATTAATTTCCTTTTCTTTGTCTTCTCCTGTTTTATACAGCACGGAATCTTTGTATCTTCCCCCTTCTTTCCTTGATTTCAGGCCTTTTGCATCTTTTTTTACCCGTGGATAAGGAAAAGAAGCATACTCCGGATTGTTAATATCTTCGTGAACCGACTTGTTTCGCGCGTACTGCGCTCTTTCATCTTCTAAAAAATCCGCGATCACACCATATTCTTTTTCAAGAATAACGAAATTCACAGGGCGCACATACTCCAGCGTACGCGCGATTTTCAAGTACCCCTTCATGGTATCAATTTTCCCTGTCAAAAATTCAACGCCCGCGTTACGCTGCGTATCAGCGCCATGTTCGCTCACCCGCTGAAAAATCTCATTTGCTTTTGCCCGCAAATCGTTTCGTAGAATTTCCGATTTAGGGAAATAATCAGTCACGCGATACAGTGCGATAGTTACTTTGAGCGCATGTTCCCGCAGATGCGATGAAGATTGTAGATCAAACATTACTGCCAAGATATAAGAAAAATAAAATTTAGTCAACAACTAGTTTCCTTGCGGCTTGCGGCTTGCGGCTTGCGGCTTGCGGCTTGCGGCTTGCGGCTTGCG
>CAYHZE010000002.1:46505-47988 GCA_964361015.1 uncultured Candidatus Saccharibacteria bacterium
TTGCGGCTTGCGGCTTGCGGCTTGCGGCTTGCGGCTTGCGGCTTGCGGCTTGCGGCTTGCGGAAAAAATTTTAAAACTCTTTTCTCTTTCCCACGAGCTACCTGACGACATCAGTCCGGCCATGCAAACTAATTTGTAAAAAATCGGAGCGTTTTTATACTCCCTACTATCATTCCCGCCTACGCGGGCATAACACACCTATAAAAAAGTATAAGCAACGCTCCGATTTCTTACAGCTCATTCATAATGTTTTCAAAACATCGTGCCGCATGCTAGTATGCACTTGCTGGTTATAATTTTAACAATACATGGCTCTCATTCCAAAACCATCAGTACAATTTAAAAACGAGTCGTTGGATGATAAGAAAAAACGAGCGCATCTCATCATTACGCAACTCAAAAAAAAATTTCCTCATGCGAAAATCGCGCTTCGTTTTTCCAATCCATGGGAACTTCTCGTCGCAGTAATTTTATCCGCGCAATGCACCGACAAAAAAGTAAACGAGGTAACACCGGCACTTTTCAAAAAATATAAAAAAATGGGGGACTACCTGCGGGCTGACAAAAAAGAATTTGAATTACTTATCCGTCCGACTGGTTTTTACCACGCAAAAACAAAACACATAATGGAGACTGCAAACATAGTCCATGAAAAATTTCACGACCACATCCCGCGTACCATGAAAGAAATGCTTGTACTCAAAGGAGTGGCGCGCAAAACCGCAAATGTTGTCTTGGGAAATGCGTATAATGTCGTGGACGGCATTGCGGTTGACACGCATGTCATTCGATTATCTCAACGACTCGGACTTTCATCTTCCGATAAACCAATTATTATTGAACGCGACCTTATGGAAATAATTCCGAAACGCGATTGGTTCACAAGCACATATCTTTTGATTGAACACGGACGCGCAATTTGCACCGCAAAAGATCCACGATGCGACTTGTGTCCGCTCAAAAAAATTTGTCCGTCCGCGTTTCAGTTTCCGCGGTTTGAGAATAACTGAAATCTCTCGCGCAAAAACAATTCTTGGTTTTTTAATCACGAGACTTGCTTGTTTAAATTTGGTTACATTATGCTCAAAACGATTTTAGAAAAAATATATCAGTTTCATTATAGAGAATTTCTTAAGAAACCGCTACCTTTGGTAGAAAAACATTTTAATTCTTTCTTAACTGTCTCAATCTTCATTTTGAGTATTATTTCTATTCAGACCACAATTGATCTTGAAAAAAGCTCAACTTACGAAATGGATACTGGGTTAGCAATTTTAGCAGTATCAAACTCTAGCAATAGATTCATATCAAAAAATGACTTAACAGTGAGGTTGCTTTCTGATGAAGTTGATCTTCCACGCCAAGCATATATTTATTCTCGTATTGCTGTAGGGGATTCAAGAGATAATTCTGAATTAGAAAAAGAAGCCGAACAAAAAATTGGAGGAATACAAGATTATTTTAATAAAGTCAATATAGAAAG
>CAYHZE010000003.1:0-3938 GCA_964361015.1 uncultured Candidatus Saccharibacteria bacterium
GCTGCAATTTCCAGATTTCGGCTGCGACTTCGCAAAAATTATTCAACATATACGCTGTATATGCTTCATAATTTTTGCTTCGTCTCGCTCGAAATCTGAAAATTTCGCTACGAAGATATTTACGCAGTAGGTCTAGTTTTATAAGCATAAAAAACGTGTGCTAAATAACGGTCACTTGACCGCTCATCCGTACGCGAACTCTTCGAACGTCACCGGAAGGGCCTGTTAATGTAATGTTAATAAAATTCGGAATTGGGGTTCCTGCGCCATTGCTTAACAGAAGCGTTGCCTCCGGAGTATAAAAAATCATATGAACGCCAGAGCCCGCAGGCGCTTCTCCGGTAATCGAAGTTATCCTCACATTGCCGGGCAGAAGGATATCGGGCTCAATACGTTCTGTTACGCCGTCATAAAAACCATTGCTATTCTGATCAGCAAAAAAAAAGTATCTGTCATTGTTTCCCGCAACGCTTGACAACCTTAACCCCACGGCGTTGGGAATCTGCATGATTCCACCAATGCCCACGCCAACAACAGAAACTGACATATTTTGCGCGCGCCGGATATTGAATGCAAGTTCTTGCGCCGCCCGAGTAAGAGTTGATGCTTCCCTAAGGTTAGAAAAGCCCACCAAAACCTGCCCGCTGATTAAAAGTATAATCGCTGTGGACACCATCATTTCCAATATGGTAAATCCTTGACCGATATATATGTGACGATCACGCGAATTTTTCCTTATTTTCAACAATTGATGCAAAAAAGACTTCATACAATGATTATATCTTTTTTGTCAGAAAGTAAAAAGAGGGAGGATGCATCTATCGGCTCGCGGGCGCGGATCCGCAATGCGCGCCCCATTTATCGGGAAGGCCATTGCACAGTTCTTTTTGGGCATCAGACCCTGCATGAAAATTAAATTGCGAATAGACGACTAATTCGTCGTAACATTCATCGCCCGCATCTGCGGTAGTTGCCGCTTTGCAAATAGCGAGCGACTCATTGATAAGTTTTGTATCGGTTTCAATCATCCGTCCGGCGCCATTTGCAAAGCATCTACCGCGCACAAAGAGAGGAATCTCACGACAAAATGAAATAATCTTTTCTCGGTTAAGTCGGAACTGCGTCGGTATCACAAAAAACATCCCATTATAACAACGTTCCCGCCCGGCGCCCTCTTCAAGTGCTGAACAAAAACGTATAAGGCCTTGTGGGTTTTTAACTTGATCGGCATATAATGGCCACCCCTCACTCCAGCACGATGCACGGGGCCTCGCTGTATAAACTGAACAAAACAATTGAAGAATTTCCTTGGATGGGACTTTGCCTTTTACCAACGCAAAATCCTCCGGTTCCAACGGCTGGAAAAGTTGCATAAACACGCCATCATAGCAAACGGTGAGAAAATCTCTTCCATCCGGCTTTTGGGCAACGCTTTCGCATAACTCAACGGATTTCTTCGTATCTGCACTGCTTACATACATAAGAAGATGGCCAAGAGCGTGATAGCATGTCGCCTGCTCCATGCCGGTAGGATGCCATGTTGATTTCTCTTCACAAATGTCAACAAGATCGGGAAGAACGCGATCTATTTCTTCATCTGAAAAATTTTCCTTGCGAAAACGCTCTTGAAGCGCCCCATGAATACAACCGTTTGAACATGTGCCAATAGGACAACGGGGAATTACTTCTTTCCATTTCTCCGGATCTTTGGCCGTTTCCCGACCGCTTAGATTATGCCCCAACACATGGCAATACCAATAATCGGAATCTTTTTGCTGTACAAGAGCAGTCACCTTAAACGCATCTTCCATAGAAATAACATCCATGAGCTTAGGTACTTCTTTATCATAACAACCAGGACGATAATCGGAAGAAGCGCACTGGGCGATTATTGCATCTGCATACCCAGATAAAGAAGATTTTTTTTGCAAAAGCGACGCGAGCTGCCTATGCGGAATCACTCCAAATTCCGCAAAAATAATCAAAAAAATGATTACGGTCGCGCATAATATGTAGCCGTATCTTCCATTTAAGAAAGATTGAAATACCTTGAGGTAATAAATAATTTTCTTCATAAAACATTGACTTACTTTGAATTACAAAACTTCCTGTTGTCATTCCCTGCGATTGCTGGAATCCAGATTTTTTTCGCGGACAAGGGGAGGGTCTAGATTCCAGCAATCGCAGGGAATGACAGAATGAGAGGGGGTTTTGTAATTCAAAGTGACTTATACATATACCTCTCTTCTTCCCCTCCTGATAGAGGAGCGAGGTTAGGGGTGATAGAAAACTGGAATCTGGAGACTGGAGGATAGAAACTGGAGGGATAATGATGATAATTTTCTTCCTCATTCTTTCCAATCTCTAGCTTCCCGCTTCTAGCATCTGATGTTTTACCCCACCTTGCCTCCTCGCTATGTACGGGAAGGAATAAAACGGGAAAAATCCTAATAATACTCACAATTATGCAATTGATACTGTTTTTCCACGGATAAACAAATTTCACGCGATTTTGCCACCGTATAAAAATTTCTCAAAATAGAGAGAGCGCGGTCAAAACAGGACTTTTTTTCTTTTTCTGAAAGCAGAGACGATGCGCAAAAATCAATTGCTTTCACATATTCCGATTCTGGCGGCCCGTATTTCAAAAATCCTTCGGCAAAGCCGGTAATACATGAGATGCGAAATCGCGGCGCGAGTGAATGGCACCATGCAATGGTTTGGGCATAATCAATCTCTTGCAGGCGCGCGCGTTCCACGGACAAACCTGCTAATGTTTCTTGGGCATACGCGTCTTCTTTGATGGTATCAATGAATTGCGCGGTACGGGGAAAATCATTGTTGGCAACAAACATGGCAGAAACAAGAAATTGCGTATAGCATGCGCGTTTATATTTTTCCGGCTGTGTGCGGCATATCCAAAACGGATCGTCTTGATTTGCCGAGAGTTTATATTGTCCGGAATCCGAAAGAATCTCAAGCGCGTTAAATGCGCCTGACGCGCACCTGAAAAGCTGGCTTTCGTCTTGAGACACACGCTCACACAAGTTAAGCGCCGGTTCTACGATCTTTTGCATATTGCCCCATGCCGAAGGTTCGGGCACATCGTCTACCGAGCCATGCCCAATGCCATGAATACACGCCCCTCCGGCATCGGCAATAAATGTTTTTAATTTTTTATCCGCATAATCGCAAAATGCCCGCGCTTGAACCATGTCATTAGTCGTATGCACGAGCGTTTCCATAAAACCGTGATAAAAACCATATCCGCAGTAAGAAGTTTTAGGAGAGAGCGCAAAATCTTTTTTTTGGTTAAATAATTGAAACGCCCGCTCCCCCATCTCATGCGCCAATCCATGGCAATCGCCAAGCTGTGTGGGGTTTTGTTGGGTAAAGGCGTCAAGCCCGGCAAACGCGGCATCTAAATTATTATTTTGTAGTTGCCGTTGTATGGCTTCCTGCCAGCACTGCAAATTTTTTCCTGCGTCAATAACATCTCTGCACGCTTGATCAAAATTTACCACCGTGGCAACTTCTGACTTCACGCTCCGAGAATCAATTACTTCTATGGTTCCACGAAAATAAGAGTCAAGGTGATCGTGATATTTCCACATACCAATCTTATCAAATCGAAATGACCACGACTCGCCCGCCGCAATCGGCTTTTGAGGATCAAACTCGGAATAAATCTCATGCGTTGGGTGCAAATCCGATGCGGGCCAAAACGGTTTTGCGCGTGTGGTGGTAAAAACCACCGTATCGCCTTTTGCAATGATGATACTTTGCGGAGAAAAACCGGTTTCGGTGAGTGTAATGCGATGTAAAGCATGCGGCGTGTTGCGTGAATAACTATATATTACACCTCCCACGCCAAACGCTATGACAACAAGAATGATAATTGCAGTGTATTTTTGCATATTTGTAGCGTATCATAAATA
>CAYHZE010000003.1:4038-18304 GCA_964361015.1 uncultured Candidatus Saccharibacteria bacterium
ATTCCCGTTTTCACGGGAATGACAACAAATGAATTTCGTAATTCAAAATATCCCATGTCATATTAATCACATGCACACGCTTGCCATAAAAAAAATTATTCTCATTGCTGGCTTATGTGCTCTTGCCTCGACGGTTATCCTTTGGACAAAATCACAAAAACCAACATCGCAATTTCGCGCGGACGTCTCGCTTGTAAGTGCGTATCGCGATTGTATTGATGCCACACGATCCCAACAAAACAAAGGGATCTGCCTAAAAGACCTTGGGGACTACACAAGTAAAAATTCAACTGCCGCGGAAATTGACGCGGCAATAGCATCGCTCGCGCAATCGGAGGAGCTTTCATGGTGCCATGAATTTTTGCATTATGTGGGGTGGGGATTGTATAAAAAAACAAAAAATATATCAGACGCTTTTGTGCAGGCAAACAGCAGATGCGACAGCGGCATGTTCCACGGCGTTGTTGAGGAGTATATCAGCGAGGCATCAGAAGGCAAAAATCCCGAACAATTTGTGACGTCCGTTGCGCCAACCGCATGCGAAGGCGATGTGGCAAAAAATAATTTACTCCCCGGCGTTAAAGCAATCTGCTATCACGGCCTCGGACATGCGTTTATGTTCATTACCGGAAACAATTTGCCGCAGTCGTTGCACTATTGCGATGCCCTCTCCCCTGCCCATGCCGGAGAATGTTACACTGGTGCCTTCATGGAAAATCTGCAGAGCAAGCAAGTTGGCCGTCTGGGAACGCATCCGAGCGCGTATATGCCAAAAGCCGGCGACCCCGACTACCCGTGCAATTTGCTTGATGAGCAACACAAAGACTTCTGCTACCGCTATGCGGGCATTGCGGTCGTGGTGCAGACCAAGGGAGATTTTAAAAAAGCATTCGAGTACTGCCTGAACGTGGCGCCCGCGTATCAGGACACCTGTTTTTGGGGTGTGGGAAGCGACATCCCCGCGCCCCAGTGGAGTAGTCGCGAAGCCGGAGAAAAATGCGAAATTGCACTTGAAGTAAGTGATAAGGCATACAAACAATGTATCAAAGGCGGCGTGGCATTTTTGGTTCAGCTCAATCTCGGCAATCCGCAGGCAATAAATGAGTTTTGCAGCGCCATTCAACCTACATATCAGGATGTGTGCTTTCAATCCGCGGGCGAAAATCTCCGCGGCTGGGTGAGTTCTGACAAAGAGTTTGCCGAGAAATGCGGACAGCTTGCAAATGAGCAGGCGCGTATACGCTGCATTCAATAAAAGACTTGTCCTGCTCTTACTATTACTTGGCAAGAGACTTCTTGGCAAGATAAATTATCGGATTTATATAGATAACTTTTTCGATATAATAATTGGGAAATTCGGCAAAAAATGGAATGAGGCACTCATTTTTTTCGTCAATGACATGTCCACAATAAATAAATAAATAATCATGCGTGCTGCCAATTGGCTTATAATCCCGTTGCGCGTCATTCCGAAGCGCAACAAGCGGCGCAGCAAAGTTTCGTTCCAGAGGAGTCCATAAAATTTCATTTGAATACGGATCCTCGCGGCCGAAACGATACATGCGTACATCAAAAAAATGGATGTCTGATCGTGTTTCTTGTCTTTTGATGAAGGCGACTTCTTGCGCAATTGCAGTGATAAATGGCGGGGCGACATATTGCGGCAACAGAAAAGAAATCGGGCGCAAGATGACTGCGCGCATTGCCAAAGTAAGGCGTTCCGGCAGATTATGTGAAAGGGCCAATGTAATAAAAATAACTGCTGTTATTTTGACAAGCAATAATCTCCCTTTATCACCAATCAACTCCTGTAGGACTCCCGCCATACTCAAAATAACAATTCCGAAAAGGGGAGTAAAATAACGAACGGGAAAAGGTATCATGGGGGGCACGGATACGACAACAATAACTATAAAAAATTGCAACACGGCTGCCGACAATAACAATATATAAATCTTTTTGCCCTTATCGCATATACAGCTCATGAGACGCATAATGACTGTAATAAAAAAAAGGGTTGCAAAAATAATTGCCGGCAATGGAGATCCTTCTATCGTCTCCTTTCCAGAATATAGATAATTCCAAAATATAGTTCCTCGTGTATACGCATGTTCCCATAATTCAAGAAAATTAACACTTAAAAATGCGCGAGAAGATCCGGTAAATGAAGGAAACGCATGTATATCTTTCATAAGATAATAAAAAAGTGGCGCATGAAGAACGAGAAAAAAACTAACGGATATCACAAGAGTATAGAGAAAGGTAAAGGGAGTTTTTTGCTGGTTTCGTAAGACAAGTATTATGGCATATATATAGATGGGTAAAATCGCATATACCGACTGATGAAGTGTTGCAGAAAAGAAAAAAATGGCAATGCTTATCAATATAAAATTATATTTTTGGCGTACATACGCCTGATGTAATATATATAAACTTAATAAAAAGAAAGGCTGCATGATCCATGGTTGCCATATAAAATTAGATTGATTCACAGCAAACGTACTGAAGCCAAAAAGCGCGGTTGCTGTAAGCCCAGCAGATTGCCCAAACATTGCGCGTCCAATCATATAGAGAAAAACCAGTGCGCACATCTGCAAGAAGACATTGAAAAGACCAAGAAATACAATATCATCTTTGATAAGCAGTGGAAGCGCAAGAAAATAAAAATAGGCAGGACTGTTTCCTGCGGTTCCAAATTCTCCGTCCGGGCCAGTGAGCGGAAATTCATGATGCGCTACAATATGGTGCGCAACAAGATAATCGCGATTATAGTCGCTCTGATACGAATAATGATTTTCTTGAAAGCCATGCAAACGCAATAGAAGAGCTGCGCATAGAACAACGACAAAACAAATCGCATGCCCCTTTAATTTGAAAAAATGAAAAATTAATGTAGAACACTTATAAAACGAAAAAAACATATTTTCAAGTATGAGTTAAAATCCAAAAACATACTATAATTCCACGGGGCAATGCTGACGGTATGGTGGTGCGACCGATGCACAGATACTGGTTTGTTGCTCTGCGGGATAACGCAACGACGTGAGCCAAAGAACTCGGGCAAAACATGCTTTTCTTTCTTCCAAATTGACCACAGAATCATCACAAACCGCAAGCGCTTGTATATATTCTTTTTCCGGTGTGCCAAATTCCATGGACCCCGCGCCAAGACCTGCAATACATGGAGCACGAAGTTGCGGTAACAACACATGGCATGTTTGGATATCATGATCGTGCTGATCCTTTGTCAATGAGAAATGTACCGCATGTGTGGCAAGTGAGTCTATGGCGCGTGCTTGATATTCATATTCTGACATGGTTTCGATGAATCGTGCCGCGCGGCGGAAATCCCCATCAGCAAGATTCATTAAAAGCGTATTCATTTCCCCGTAACACGCCGCCTTAAAATAGGTTTGATCTTGCTTGCGACAAATCGCCAAGGGATCTTGTTTGTCTAGCGACAGATGATACGTGGGATTTCCATAAAAATTCGCCAAAGAGTTAAACACACCCGATGCGCATAAATCTTTCTCATAATCGTCTACGCCAAGCTTCTCGCATATCATAAGTCCGGGTTGAATCATGGCTTGCGTATTACCCCACGCAGTCGAATCACTTGCATCGGTTACGCCATGGCCAATACCATGCAGGCATGGAGTCCACGCATTGGTCTGTGAGGCAAGTTGTTGATTGACCGATATGCAAAACTCACGCGCCTTGGCAACAGTCCCATTATATATCAATGCTTCCATAAATCCATGGTAAAAACCGTATCCGCAATATGATGTTTTTGGCGATATGTTAACATGCCCATGCTCTTTGAATTTTTGGTATGCTTCTTGTCCAAGGAGATGAGTAAAACTATGACAATTCTGACGAAAAGCAGTATTGGTATCATAGAAATTACCAAACATCTGAAATGCAGCATCAATGCCCTGCTGTTGGAGCGTCTGCACAAGTGCCTTTTGCCAGCATTGTACCTTGCTATTCTCATCCTTATATTCCATGCACTCTTGAAAAGTCCGACCTATGTTTATTACAGATACACGAAGATGGGAATCTTGCACCCTTACCGTTCCCCGAAACAGCGGCGCCAAATGATCATGGAATCTCCACTCCCCTGTTTTATCAAATCGAAAACTCCACGATTGGTTTGCCTCAATCGGCTGTTTTGGATCAAATTCGGAATAAATGCCGTGCGTGGGATGCAAATCTGATGCGGGCCAAAATGGTTTATTGCGCGTCGTAGTGAAAACCACGGTGTCGCCTTTGGCAATCGTGATAGCGCTTGGCGCGAAACCATCTTCGGTCAGTTTGACAGTATGGAGAGTATTGCCACTTTTTTCGTAATTATAAAAATATGCAACACCTGCCACGCTCAAAAGCGCGATTGTACTGATAAAAATTATTTTCATAAATAAGTCAGAATTATATAAAAATATCAGGACGAAGTTGTTTTGCGCATTGTGTAAAAAAATTTTTTAGTTCTTCTGGCGTCAAGGATTTAACCATCCGCGGAAGTTGGGTAATAAAACGCACCTTTGCCAATTCTGCGCCAAGAGTAATGGGGTTGATGATAAGATGAAATTTCCGTTCAACCAATTCGCGCAACAAATCGAGTGTGAAATTACTTTCATGCAGGAGAAAATACAGGTCAACAAAATCTTTTGGCTCAATACGATCCATAAGCGCCATCATCTTATTAGCTGCAAGATCTTCCAGAGAATCTACTTGCATATTATTTTGTTTTATATGCGGGTGCAAAGAGACGAACGGATATGACGTAAATTCAACTTTCAATTCCTCATCGGCTTTCTTAAAGAAAAAAATACGCCGATCATAGAGGCGTTGATATTCTGTTTTTTCCGCTCCTGCTTTCCTGCGAATATCTTCAGCTATTCGTTCCACGGCAAGTTGCGGGAAATCGGTTATGTCAGTGAAAAAATCAAGATCATCGGAATACCGATGTCCAAGATAAAAAGCGGCAAGCGCGGTGCCGCCGGAAAGATAGAACAGATCTTTGATACTCGTATCATTACCGATAAGCGTGAGTACCAACTCCTGATCTTTAGTTAAAATGGTTTGTTCCATAACAGCAATTCAAAAAACGCCCTTGTATGTTCGGGAATTTTAATGGCATTAAAATTACGCTCCAGCATAGCCTGATCAATCTTCTCATCCGTAATGCCATGTGTTAACAGGCGCTGCAAATACCACACTTCATCCTGCTGTTTGATTTGTTGATTTTTTGGATAATCCCAATTATGCATAATGTTATGCTAGCAGATATTTACACGCTTTTCAATGCGACAAAAGACGGGCGGCACATTCTTTCTGATAAACAATTGAAAGTGCTTTACAAAATTCCTGCCGATAGATGGCATCGCTTCTATATGTCTGCACCGACGTGATCAAATTCATAAAACATGATCTCTGCTGATACTCATTGGAAATTACACCGCAAAAACGAATGGCGCCTTCGGGCTTATTTTCTCCACCCCAGTAGAGCGAGTTCATGGCGCTTGCCACGCATGAGGCAATGCTATTCCTGCCTCCTGCAAGATTGCACCAATAATAAACCTGACGCATATGCGCCTCATCCATTTTGTCAACATTACGGATATCGCGCTCGTTGGCAAGCGTGGTAAATTCTTTGCCAAAACCGCCAAAGCATACGTCGCGTCCCGCAACGTCATCTGCGGGCAATGCGTCGCAAAATTTGAATGATGCGGCAAAATCTTTTTCACTTGGATACCCCATATCCGCTCCTGCCGCTTCCCAAAGATAGGGCGTAATGTATATCAAACAAAATATCCTTCCATCCGGCGGCATATTTTTTTGCTGGCACACGGACAAAGGATTATCTTTTTTGAGATAGACTAGACGCTCTTTTGTCCATAATTCACGATTATGCCCGCCGCCTGAAATTATCTCCATCATTGCGCCCCCGATACATTGCGGCGCCTCGCCCTGCGTCCCTGTTTTCCCACAAAGCGCTATCGCATAATCAACATTATATCCCACATACGCGAGAATGCCGTGCCCCAAACCGTGATAGCACATCGTATAGGCGCCAGGTCCCCCCGGCGCCTGACGGCATGCTTGCGTGATAGTTGGTAGCGCGCTCTCTCCTTTTTCTAAAAGTAATCCCACCACAATGCTGTGAGAACAGGCATTCCGAAAATCATTGGTGCACACGGCTATTCCTTCCAGCCCTTTTTGTTTGTAAAGCTCATCCCCTACCACATGCCCCAAAAGGTGCAAATCCGTATCCGAGGGAAGTTTGGCAACACGAAGCGCGTTAAACGCATATTCAGCACCTTTATCCTTGCTAAGTTTCTTGAAAAATGTTGAAAGTTCGTCAAAAGATAATTGTTTATTCTCTATATTGCCAAGCTCCGCATATGATTCTAGAACAGTAGCTGGTGAATTATTGGATTTTGGGATATATAACCACGCGGAGTTAAAAATAAAAAAACTGCCTGCGGCCAATGTAATAGCCGCGACAGAACAAAACAAAATTGTCTTCCGGCGCTTCGGTAGAGTGCGGATATGCGACATCATGTTACCTATCGTACCACGATTATCCCCGCCTTCGCAAACGGGTTATCGCATCCGTATCCGTAATCTCCGGATACTTTGAAGAGTTTGGAAGTAGTCACCGTAGTTGATCCATGTGCGGGTATAAGGATGTGAGAACTCATATAGCGCAGAGTATGGGGAATGGGATCGTTGTTGATCACTTTGAATGATCCATTGAGTTTGATTTGATACACAGTTGGGATTGGCTTGCATGAGGTGATATCAAGTTCGGGAGCAGTGGTGGCAAGCTTGGTGACTTGCTGGGTGTGCTGAATCTTTTGTTCGGGAGGATCATAATGAAGAGGAATCTTGAGCACTGCTTGCTCTTCGGGAGTCAGAATGCGTTCGGACATGGAAGATGATGAGGGAGAGGGGGTAGAGATCAAAGGATTAGCTTGATATCGTTGTTTTGCTGAATAAATGACAATGATAAAAACAATCAGTATGGCCAATGCTATGAATACGGAAATAATGTTTTTTTGATTCATAAAAAACAAAAAACTATCTTGGAGGCACCTCTCTAATACTTGGAACGGGAGCGTAAGAACTCTGGCTGTAATAGCTTGATTGAGAGTAGTAGGAGGATTGGGAATAGGGCGCGTAGGAAGATTGAGCGTAAGCGGGATTAACAAAATTAAACATAAACGTATTGGTAGATCCGAGGGTCAGGATTTGAGTTGCGCTTGGCGTGATGCCGGTGAAGATAGTGCCGGGAGGGCCGCTGGGGGAACAGAGGGCAATGGTATAGGTGCCGATGTTGACAGCGGGATAGGTGAAAGCAAGAGGAGAGTGATCTATGCAGTCACTAGGACCGTAGGGACTTGCGGTGAATTGAGCAGTGAGAATGGGAGGGCCTATGCGCCAGGGTTGGCCGTTGAGAGTGGCATCTATGATGATGTTGCTTATGGAGACGAAATTATAGGTGAACGTGGTGGTTTCACTAGAGCGCACTATTTGAGTATCTCCTGGAGGACTCACACTGGTAAGACGAGCATTTGAAGGTCCGGAACAGTATGCGAACGTATACATGCCGGGAACGTATGTGCCGTTGTTGGGCATGAAGAATGGAGCACATGCGGCAGTATTGATGCGCAAGTGTACCGCGTCAGAAAGCGCGGAGCTTGGACTTGTCCATGGAACACCATCACGAGTTGCGTTTAATGATGCTGTGCCCGGGGGAGGAGGATAGGAGGATTGAGCGTAGTAGCTACTCTGGGCGTAGTATGAGCTCTGTGCATAATACGATGATTGAGCGTAGTAGGAGGATTGGGCGTAGTAGCTGGATTGGGCGTAGTAGGAGGATTGGGCGTAGGGCGCCGGACAATTGGATACGCCAGTTGCTGGAATGCTACATCCATTTGTATTACACGCGGAAAGCGACCAATTATATGCAATACCTGGAGATATGGGGAAAAATGCCGGAGAAGGTCCTTGAGCTCCCCAGTCGGTACCGCCCGCAATGAGATTATAAAAAGTCGCACCTATAGAATTAGTCCAGGTGGCTTTTCCTACGGTCGGCTCGGCAGTACACGAGAAATCAATATCACTCGGAGGAGGCGGAGGAAAGGAAGGGGCAAAAATCCATGAGAAGCTGTCAGTATCAGCTCGTCCATCCCGCCAAGCTTTAGCGACCACACGGTAACTCCCGGGTGTTGAGTCAGTGAAAGTTTTTGGCGGCATGGCTACATAATTCGGAGGATTGGACGCACCAATTTTGAAATCATGATTAATGAGTGTGCCGTCTCTAAAGACATCTACCTCCCCATAGCCTGCTCCAGCAGTAATGTACATTCCGGAAGGATAGGGTGCACAATTAGTGTTGTGGCCAGGTCCGCAACGTTCATTCCACTGACCCTGAAACGTCACACTATCATTGGTAGGTGTAGAAGGATTAACGCAGCCGATAAGAGGTGGGCCGAATAGGTTGAAATTCTTTACATCGTCATGAGCTCCGCAATGCGCTTGTGCGGTTCGCGCAGGAAACAAAATGAAACCCATAGAAAGCGCTACAAATATGCCAATTAAGAGACAGTACTTCATAAAGTGAATATTCGCAGAGAGAGCGTGATTACGATATTGGATTCTCTTCCCGGTGTTGACGGTACTTCAAATATATTGATTGAAATAATCCGTTTGTTATCAGAGCCAAAAATTAAAACTTGCTGATTTGACTGGTCGTCTATCTGTTTCCATCCAAGCGAGATGAAATAAGCGATTAATGCCTCCCGCACTGAAGTTGCCGACTGGCCATACATGCGATAACTCAAGAATGAAGTGGAAGGAGCGGGTTTGACCGATTCCTTTATTTTTATTTCTGTAGATGTCGAAGCAACAGGTAAGGGAGACGCGTTCACGCCCAATATCAAACTTTGCACTATGTTGCGTTCATCAAAAAATGGCAAGGGCTTTGGAAAATTAAACAACGCTAATGCCTTAGAAACTTCCAACGATACAGCGCCTTGGGGGATAACCTGATCTTTTTCGGAGAATGGCTTTACCAAAGGAGATGGAGATTCATTTGTCTGCGGGTTAACAAAGTACCCCGCATGCCATATTCCCACAATGAGAAGCAGGATGAGAATGAGAAGAAAAAAT
This sequence comes from uncultured Candidatus Saccharibacteria bacterium, assembly GCA_964361015.1. Lineage (GTDB taxonomy): Bacteria > Patescibacteriota > Minisyncoccia > Sungbacterales > HO2-52-23 > CAYHZE01. The sequence continues at coordinate 13,216 of CAYHZE010000003.1, forward strand.
CCGATGGTGATTTTCTGAGGTGCGGCATTCATATCATTATTAGGACTTACGTGTTTCATTCCTCCCCTAGTATAGGGGAGGGTAGGTGGGGTAGAAGTGAGGAGGAAATTATAGGTTTTTTACCCTCACTTCTACCACCCCTAACCCCTCCTCCATGAGGAGGGGAATAGACCAAACGCGTAAGTCATAATTATATTAACATATATGCGGAAAAAAATATCGTTGTTATGCACAGAGAGTTTTTATAAAAATTTTAGGACTTACGCGTTTCATTCCTCCCCTATACTAGGGGAGGAATGAAACGCGTAAGTCCTAGTAATAATACTATCCCCTATACAATGGATGCGCGCCAAACTAAAATTTTGAGCCAAAAATTAGATAGCTAACGAATAGAGGTTATTTAGGGATGGTATAGGCGTTTGACATTATTTTTTTTATACATTATTTTTATTTTTAATACCCAGTATGAGGACATTGACAATTATAGTTGACAGGGAGACTCTGGTGAAACCAATCATTGATGCGTATGCGTATAACGATGTGCTTGTTATGCCAGGATTTTCATCGGTGATGCCTACGGATGTAAGTATCGCCACCAAGTTCAGTAGAAATATCATACTTGGCGCTCCCCTCTCTTCTTCGCCGATGGACACGGTTACCCATCAGAAACTCGCAATCCAAATGGCGCTTCTTGGCGGCATCGGCATTCTGGATCGCAATATGTCTATTGACCAACAATGCAATCATGTGCGAAGCGTCAAGCGGTATATGAGCGCAATCCTCACTGATCCTTATACGCTTAGACCCAATAATACGGTGGCTCATGCCCGCAAACTCATGCGGGAAAAAGTTATTTCAGGTATTCCCATTACGGATAATAATGGGCGTTTAGTCGGCATCATTACCAAACATGACTTAAAGTTTGACAACAATAATAATTCTACGGCCATCAAAGATGTCATGACAAAAGACCATTTGATCACCGCGCCCATAGGCACAACCCCCGAACAAGCACAGAAAATATGCCACGCCACTCGCATTGAAAAATTACCTTTGGTAGACGGCAACAATATATTAAAAGGACTTATCACGCTCAAAGATACGGAAAAGAAGAATATGTTTCCCTATGCAACCCTTGATTTGCGCGGGCAGTTGCGTGTGGGCGCGGCGGTGGGATCAATACGCGACTACTACGAACGAACCATGGATCTTATCGCCGCCGGAGCCGATGCGATCATTATTGATTCCGCGCATGGACACTCTGCAAACGTCATTGATGCACTTGTTACGCTTAAAAAAATGTCAGGCACATTTGATGTTATTGCAGGCAACATCGCTACCACTCAAGCCGCCCGTGTGCTTTGCGAACATGGGGCCGATGCGATCAAGGTAGGTATGGGGCCTGGATCAATTTGCACCACGCGCATAGTAACCGGCGTGGGAGTGCCGCAAATTTCGGCTATTCAATGGGTAGTTGAAGGGGTTGAAGATGAAATTCCCGTGATCGCCGATGGCGGCATAAGCTTCTCCGGAGACATTACCAAGGCAATTGCCGCGGGCGCATCTTCGGTGATGATTGGCTCGCTTTTTGCGGGTACTGATGAAAGCCCGGGAGAAAAAATCCTTTACGGAGGCAGGGCGTACAAAAGTTATCACGGCATGGGATCGGAAATTGTATTGCAAAATGGCGGAGATCGGTACGGAAGTAAAGCGGTTCCAGAAGGCATTGAAGGAATGGTTCCTTACAAAGGCCCTCTTGCGCTTGTTTTTGAACAGTTAATCGGAGGCCTACGCCAAGGCATGGGATATGCCGGATGCGCTTCCATTGAAGAATTGCGCAAAGACTCACAACTATTACACATCAGCAATGCGGGAAATCGCGAAGGTCATGTACACGGCGTTGCCATCACCAAGCAACCTCCCAATTATCAAATTGAACAATAGCGGCAAAAGCCGCTATTTTTTTAAAATTTATACACATGGACTATTATTCCCCTCCTATTTTAAGAGGGGTTAGGGGTGGTAGGGGTGAGGGCAAGAACTGCATGTTCCAATCCCCACCTATACCCCTCCCAACCTCCCCTTATGCAAGGGGAGGAGGCAGATTTTGCTTTTTATTCCTCGCTCCTTGCGCAGGAGGGGTTAGGGGTGGTAGGGGTGGGGGCAAGAACTATAGAACACGGGTTCTATCCCTCACTTCTACCCACACCTCGCCTCCCCTGCAACAGGAGAGGAACGAAATACGTGAGTCCTATTTATGTCTCCGCCTCATGCAAAGCGCCCAATTCCTTAAACGCAATCTCGTATGATTGTATTGCGTGAGTAAGCATTTCGCGGGTATATTTCTGTAATGGATCATGGGCGATGGTATTGCGCAAACGATGCGCCGACCACAGGCGGTCAATAGATTTTAATGTTATCGGATTCACAATTTTAATACGGTCGGCAATTGTTTCCCCTTCGTACCCCAAACGCCGCAAAAGATCATCAAGTTCCGCGTCCGCGCGCAAAATCGCCATATTCCAATCCGATGGATTGTCAGATGCCATCAGCGCTTGAATATCTTGCCAATCTCCCTGAAGATCCTGCTCCGGCGATATCATACTGCTTTCTGTTTCTTCCCGCGCAACTTCAAGGCGTAAATGATTATAACGCTTGATAATCCAAACCATAGCCGCCAATAAAGCAATATTTAACATACCGACAATAATAGCGCTGACAATATACCACAGCCGCCAATTTCTCCCGTAAAACCAAGAAATGAAGTTGATATAACCTCCGGTTATTGAAGCAAAAAAAGATCCCAGCAAACCCACAGCCAAAAAAAAGATAACAACCACTATAATGATATCAACCGTCTTGTTTTCCATGCTTTTTCCCGTACTTGCGCTTTGGGAAGGTGGTCTAGGTGTATTTTGAGGGGGTCTTGGTGCGTCTGGCATAAAAATAAAAATTAATTTCTTATTCCTCGTTCCTATGCGAGGAGCGAGGTTTAGGGGTGGTAGAATCCTATCTTCTCATCTGTTTTTGTTTTACGCTTTTCATTTTTCACTTTTCGTTTTCTATACCCCTCCCAACCTCCCCTGCATCAGGGGAGGAGGCAGATTTTGCTTTTTATTCCCCTCCTATTTTAGGAGGGGTTAGGGGTGGTATGGGTGAGGGCAAGAACCGCATACCGTAAGTTTTATCCCTCACCTATACCCCTCCCAACCTCCCCTAAAATAGGGGAGGAAAAATGGCTAAATTCTATCTTAATTGTTCAATCTCTTTTGCTATAGCAAAAAGTTGATGTTCCCCATCTCTTGGAGCAATCAGTTGAAGTCCAACCGGCAATTGCGTATTGCCGCGCGCTACGGTACCTGCGGACATAGAAAGTGCGGGAAGTCCTGCGAGATTTACCGCTACGGTATAAATATCAGCCAAATACATGCTCAACGGATCGTTTGCTTTTTCGCCAAATGTAAACGCGGGCGTAGGTGTGGTGGGTCCTACAATTATATCAATACCGCTATTAAATACACTATCAAAATCATGTTGTATGAGCTGACGCACTTTCTGGGCTTTCAAATAATACGCATCATAGTATCCAGCCGAGAGCGCGTAGGTGCCGAGCATGATACGGCGCTTGACTTCTTTTCCAAATCCGCTTCCCCGCGTTGCCGTGTATCTCGCCATAAGCGTGTCCTCCTTGTCACGAGACATGCCGTAACGGATGCCATCAAAACGCGCGAGATTTGAAGACACTTCCGATGGCACGATAATATAATATGCCGCCAACGCGTATGACGAATGAGACAAATGAATTTCCTCCACGCGCGCGCCCGCATGTTCCATTTTTTTTATATTATTAAGAATTACGTCTTTCACGTCGTTATCAAGTCCCTCTCTCATATACTCTATGGGTAATCCGATACGCAAATTTTTGATTTCTTTGATTGACCTTGCTTGAGAATCGGGCTTCATAACGGTGGTAGAATCAAATGCGTCAATGCCCGCAATCGCATGCCATATAATTTCTGCATCTTCAACTGTCTTTGCCATAGGGCCGATTTGATCAAGCGAGGATGCCATAGCAATAAGTCCATGCCGGCTTACGCTTCCATATGAGGGCTTCATACCCACAATCCCGCAAAACGATGCGGGCTGGCGTATAGACCCGCCGGTATCGGAGCCAAGAGCCCCAAACGCCATTTCTGTGGCCACTGCCGTGGCCGATCCGCCGGAAGATCCTCCGGGTACGCGGGTTATATCATGAGGATTTTTGGTAATGCCAAACGCAGAGTTTTCCGTGGACGATCCCATCGCAAATTCGTCCATATTTGTTTTGCCTATCAATATCGCTCCCGCTTTTTTAAGCGCGCGAACAACGCTTGCGTCATAGCTTGCCGTGTAGTCCTTCAACATAAGAGACCCTGCCGTGCAATGCCTCCCTTCCATTAAGATATTATCTTTGATGGCAAGCGGAATACCAAGCAAATGCGGAAGTTTGGGATTAAAATCTGCCAATAATTCATCAGCTTGTTTTGCCTGTGCCATTGCATCCTCTTCAAACACATCCAAAAACGCATGAATCTCCGGGTCTTTTTCTCTGATTGTAGCAATACACGCCATAGTCAAATCCACAGAAGAAAATTCTCTTTTACGCAAACCTGCGGCGGCTTGCGTGATGGTGAGTTCGTTTAATTTCATCAATTTGATCTCTTATTCCCCTCCTATCTTAGGAGGGGTTAGGGGTGGTATGGGTGAGGGCAGGAACTACAGATTGTAAGTTTTATCCCTCACTTATACCCCTCCTAACCTCCCCTATCTAGGGGAGGAAAAAACGGATAAGCCTTAAGTCTTCTCACTCAAACACCGACTTCACTTTAACATAATTATCTTTTGTCTCGGTGGCCGCCTCCATGAGTATGGCGGATTTTTTTTCCATATATGCGTCCGTCTGCTCATCTTCGCGCATCACATGTTCCAACAGTATGCCGCCATTGACCGGCTTAATTCCCTCGGTGTTGAGCTCATTAAGCCTTTCCACAAACAACAAAATCCCCGAAAGCTCGCTTTCAAACATGCTCTTCTCCGCATCAGTCAAATC
>CAYHZE010000003.1:18404-29856 GCA_964361015.1 uncultured Candidatus Saccharibacteria bacterium
ACAAAATCCCCGAAAGCTCGCTTTCAAACATGCTCTTCTCCGCATCAGTCAAATCAATCCGCGCAAGATTGGCAATATATTCTACGTCTTTTTGTGTAATCATTTTTTAAATCTTTCTTTAAAGTCTTTACAGGGTTTCATGATTCAATTTTTCAACAATTCTCGGAATTTTTTCTCGTTAATTATTGTTACCCCGAGCTTATTGGCATTCTCCGCCTTTGACCCCGGTTCCGCGCCGACTACGACGTAGTCGGTTTTTTTACTTACTGATTCAGATATTTCTCCGCCGCGTTCCCGTATGGCGCGCTTGGCCTCGTCCCGGGACATTTTTGCAAGAGTCCCGGTGAGCACAAACGTACGCCCCTTAAGGGTCTGTGATTTGTGCGAGATGCGCATGGGATGAGCGGATACGCCGACATGCTTTAATTTCGCGAGAAATTCCCGATGTTCTTTATTGCCGAACCATTCGTATATGCTTTTTGCAACCACGCCGCCGATATTTGCCACCCGCTCAAAATCTTCTTTGCTCGCGCGCGCCAATGCGTCAAGCGTACCAAAATGTTGAGCCAAATCAAGTGCGGTTTCCTCGCCCACATGAAGAATGCCAAAACTGTAAATAAGGCGCGCCAATTCAATTTCTTTTTTCGCATAGATAGAGGCGATAATGTTTTCCGCGGATTTTTCCCCAAATCGTTCAAGTCCTTTAATATCGGCCTCTTTAAGAGTAAATAAATCCGCGGGATTTTGGACAAGTCCTTCATCAATCAACCGGTCAATAATTTTAGGTCCTAATCCCGATATATCAAATGCTCCTTTGGACACAAAATGATAAAACCGCTCGCGCTGTACCAATTCGCATTTTCCCGGATGCAAGATTTTATGCGCTACTTCGCCCGGCTGACGCACAACTGCTTGTCCGCAAAATGTACGAGGCATACAAAATGATTTTGCCGAGCGCGGTCTTAATTTTTTCAAAACCTTGACGATATCGGGAATCACATCTCCCGCGCGCTGTACGATGACCGTATCTCTCACCCGCACGTCAAGCCGCTTGATTTCATCCATGTTATGAAGCGTGGCGCGCGACACCGTGACTCCTCCCACCTGCACAGGTTTGAGTATCGCCACCGGTGTGAGCACGCCGGTGCGCCCTACTTGTACAATAATATCTTCCACCTGGCTTGTGGCTTCCTCTGCGGGAAACTTGAATGCAATCGCGCCACGCGGAGCTTTCCCCGCCACGCCAAGCCGCGTAAAAAGATCGCCGGAATTTACCTGTGCTACAATACCGTCAATCAAAAAATCGAGTTTCTCGCGTGTCTCCAACACGCGGTTCCCAAATTTCATAATACCGCTCACGGAAGCGCAACGTTCCGCCATATCCACGATCTTAAAGCCGAATAATTCTGCAATAAGATGTTCTTCTTCGTGCGTATGCTGTCCAATATCCGTCACAAGATCATAGCAAATAAAATCAAGATGCCGGCTTGCCGCCATGGCGGGATCCAACTGGCGCATAGAACCCGCGGCGATATTGCGGGGATTGGCAAATAATGGTAATCCTTTTTTCTTTTGTTCGCGATTTATTTTTCCAAATGCGGATTTGCGCATATAGACCTCTCCGCGTATTTCAAAAATTTTTGGCATATGGCTTACCGCCGCTTTTACCGCAGGAAATTCATGAAATATCTTTTTTGCCTCCGGAAATGTTTCTATCTCTTCGGGCATATTCAGCGTAAGCGGCATAGATTCAATTGTTTTGAGATTTTGCGTCACGTCTTCGCCTACGCGCCCGTCACCCCTTGTAGAGCCTGCCATAAATTGGCCATTTTTATATATAAGCGATACGGCAAATCCGTCTATTTTTAATTCCGCAAAATAGTCAATCGCCGTTTTACCGCCGATTATTTTTTTTATCCGTTCTTCCCATTCGTTCATTTCCTGTTCAGAAAACGCATCATTGAGTGAAAGCATGGGCGTCTGGTGCCGCACTTTCTTAAAACCAGCCAATGCTTTCCCACTCACGCGCTGTGTCGGGGAATCGGGCGTAACCAGCTCCGGATATTCCTGTTCCAACGCCCCAAGTTCATGTTTAAGAGAATCTAACGCCGCGTCAGAAATTTCCTGACGATTCAATACATGATAGAGATACCGATGACGATTGATTTCTTTGCGCAATTTTTTTACGCGATCCTTAATGTCTTGCGATATGGACATGATTGTATCATGAGACTGTAGAAGAATGCCTAAAAGTTGTCATTGCGAGGAGTAGTAGCGACGAAGCAATCTCTCTCGGCGTTATAGATTGCGGAGTTTATCCCGAGTCTTACGAGGGACCTCTCGCAATGACACCGTGGAAGATATTCTTCTACAGTCTCATCATAGAATAAAGACTGAACGTTGACAGGTTTACCTCAAGCATTACACTACAATCATATGGTAAACAAAATGACAATTGAACAGTTGGCAGGTATGATTCAAAACACAATGGCGTCAAAGGAAGATCTCAAACCATTGGCGCGTAAAGAAGACGTGGAAACGCTACGCCAAGAAATGAATACGCGCCTTGATCACCTTGATGCGCGGGTAGGGCGCATAGAAGCGGATATACATGAACTTCGTGATGAAGTTGTGTACCGCCACGAGTTTGAAGATGCGCTCGCGAGAATTAAATATCTTGAAAAGAAACTAAGCATTGAAAGCGGAGTGTAATACGTGTGGGTACCGGTAATCTGGATGATATGTAGCGTGAGACTTCTCATGCTATAACAAATAATAAAACCCCGATGACATAAGAAAAGACTTGCCAAATAAAAATGCGAGCGCAGTCCCGGCAATAATAAACGGACCAAATGCGATTTGGCTCTTGAGATTGCGCATATGCGCGACAAGCAGTCCCATTCCCCAGATTCCACCAAGCCAAAAAGAAAATAATAACGCAAGTATTGAAAGAGGGAAACCTAAAAGAAGAGAGGTGGCGCCAATAAGCTTCACATCGCCAAATCCCATTGCCCGGCCTTTTGAAAAAAACCAGAGCGTGAACAAAAAAATAACCGCTCCTACGCTTGCCGCGATATCCCCTATCAATCCTTGAAAAGAAAAAAAACTGCAAGGTACATATCCGGGGATACACATAAGTCCGTTACGCGCAAGCGTCACGACACCTCCCAATATTGCCAAAAAAACTACCGAACCATTGAGAATAATGTGATAATTAAAATCAGTAACCACAACTACTATCATCGCCGCGGCAGAAGCTAATAATACGCCAAGAGTAAGCAGAGAAAATACATCGCCCATCAATACCGTTTCAGTAAATATACTGCTCGCTATTGCCGCAAATATAATCCCAGTGGCGAATTCCACCAGAACGTATTGCACCGAAAGGACGGTGCCGCAATGACGGCACCGTCCTTTTTGATATACGAAACTAACAAGCGGTATAAGTTCGCTCCAGATAAGCGTGACGCCGCATGTATCGCAGTGCGACCTGCCAGTCAACATTTCACCACGCGCGGATCTCTGTATGACCACATTCAGAAAACTTCCCACTGCCAATCCAAAAAAAAAGAAAATAAGCGGCAACAGCATAACTGTATGAGTACTTATGTATTTAGACGTATCTATTCCCCTCCTAGATAGGAGGGGTTAGGGGTGGTAGGAGTGAGGGCAGAAACTGCATATTGGAAGTTTTATGTCTCGCCTTATACCCGCACCTCACCTCCCCTATGCCAGGGGAGGAAACCAATGCATAAATTATTAGGGTCTCATATCATAGCACCGATCGGTTCCCGCAACCGTGACAGATACGCAATCTATAGAATCATTACCATTACTGGCCGCTCCCGCCCATGATGCTCCCGAAGCGCAGGTAGGCGTATTGGTACCATCAGATGAACAATCTTCGTCACTTGAAAATACTCCATTGCCGGAATCTTCAAGAATAATTGCAAGGTGATAAGTAGTTCGACGGCCATTAATTTCTCCGGATACATATCTATAGCATGTGGCAAGATTTGATGGATCACGGGGAATAGAAGGAATATAGCCATTGGCCACGAGCACTTGCAGTCCATAATTATCATCAACGGCAAGAGCGCCCGGTGGAGCTGTACAAGTGGTATTATTCCCGACTGGATATTGCCCAAATCCCACTCCCTCCAAATACAATTGCAGTGCTAATCCTATTTGCTTGACATCGCTCACTCGGCGTATATCACGCGCATTCCTTCGCGCGCTTGTGAGCGATGCGAGAATCATAGATGCAAGAATACCAATGATGGTAATAACCACGAGCAACTCAATAAGTGTGAATCCTGCGAAAAATTTGTTTTTCTGTATATGAGCTGCGTACTTCATAATAAAAAATTTCTAACAAGAAAATATTTCTGGCAATCTATCCAGTATTGTGTATAGGACTTTCATTTTTATTCCCTTCCTAAAACAGGAGCGAGGTTAGGGGTGGTATAAAACTAGAAACCGAAAACCGGATGCTAGAGACTGGAGGGATAGTAATGATAATTTTCTCCTTCATTCTTTCCAGTCTCTAGCTTTCAGCCTCTGGTGTCCTACCTCGCTCCTCGCCTCCCCTACGCGAGGGGAGGAATAAGATAAAAATTCAAAATCCTCCTTACGGTATGACATCATAACACCGATCAGTTCCTGCCGCTCCTGCTACTCCCGTACAAGCTACGGTCTCAATGCCTTGAGTAAGAGTTCCGACACCCACTACCGAAGTACAACCAGTGGCTCCCCCCGCCGTGTTGGAATCACAATTTTTATCACTATTTAATGCGGGATTTCCGACATCTTCAAGTATGGCAGCTAAATGATAAGACGTGAGTGCTCCACCGGGAGCCATAGATGCATATCGGTAACAATTGGTAGCAACTGGCGCATTGGGATCGCGTGGGATTGAGGCAATATAACCGCTGGTTACCAAGACAGTTAATCCGCTATTATTTGTACAAGGGCTATCTACGGCAACTCCGGTCGGATAATTGCCCGCGCCTACGCCATCAAAATAAAGTTCAAGAGCAAGCTGAAGCTGTTTAATATCAGAAATGCGGCGCGCATCACGCGATTTTCTTCTTGCGGTATTCAAAGATGCGAGTACCACCGTCGCAAGTACTCCGATAATCGCAATGACCACAAGCAATTCAATGAGAGTAAACCCTCGTGCTGACAGTTTCTTTTTTATTGAATATATCATAAAAAAATAAAATTAGGAGCGAAATGATGATTGGCGAAACTGCTCAATTATCATATTCCCGCCCATGATTAGTAATTTCTCGACCTTTTGATAGTATATACGCTTATACAATTGATTGCTAATGGAATTATCCACAAGGAAGAAGAACATAAAGTAAACTTTGATTTTTCCCCTCCTGATAGAGGAGCGAGGTGAGGGGTGGTATGAGTGAGAGCAAGAACTGCATACCGCAAGTTTTATCCCTCACCTATACCTCGCTCCTCGCCTCCCCTGCATCAGGGAATGAAGCAGGGTTTGATTTATTCCCCTCCTCTACGAGGAGGGGTTAGGGGAGGTATGGGTAAGGGCAAAACCTAAAGAAAAAGTTGATACGCCCCTACCCATACCCCTCCTAACCTCCCCTATACTAGGGGAGGAACAAAGAGGGTGCGCGTTTTCTATTTTTAATTTTTTACTGTTATTTTGCATTTTTCGTTTTTACGTTTTGCGTTTTCAGAAGCTCCCCACCAAGTTATACAAAGGAATCATAATAGAAGATACTAAAACTGCCACAGCGCCTCCCAAGAAAAGAATAAGCAAGGGTTCAATAAGGGCCACGAGATTATCAACGGTCGTATCTACTTCACGCTGGTAAAAGCGCGCAATACTCTGAAGGATGAAATCAAGCCGACCGGAAGATTCACCAACGCGTATCATGCCTGTCACCAAATTGGGAATTTCACGCGTTCGTTCAAATGCCGCCGAAATCGTATTCCCCGCCTTTACCGATTCAATGGCATCAGTAAGCGCGGCCTTATATATCTCATTTCCCACCACATCTCCGGTAATTGAGAGCGCGCGTAAAATAGGAATGCCCCCTGAAATAAGAGTTTTTAAATTATCGGTAAACCGGGCGGTATAAAGTTTTTGCAAAAGCGGCCCGATAAGAGGCGTGCGTAGCTGTACACGATCGAAAAAAAGCTTTCCTTCGGCTGTTCTTACCCATCGAATCACCATTACCACCCCCACGATGAGGAAAAAAATAACAATCAGACCCCATGAGCGCAAAAAATTGGCGAGAAACAAAATGGCTTGCGTATAGTAGGGCAATTCTTGCCCGGTTTCGGTAAAAATGGTAGCAAGCCTAGGTACGACAATGACCATCATAAGTCCCAACACGACAAAAAATGTAAACAACACAACCGCCGGATATATCAAGGCATTACGGACTTTTGAAGTAATATAATATGCACGCTCCGTGTAATCGGCAAGATAGGTAAATACATCCTGCAATTTACCCGACTCTTCTCCGGAACGCACAAGATTGATATAAAATAAAGAAAAAACACGCGGATGCTTTCCCATTGATTGGGAAAGGGAAAGGCCTCCGGTGATATCGTTGAGAACTTGAGAGAGCACTTTTTGAAGATTCTTCTTGCGCGTTTCGGCTATAAGCGTCTTAAGCGCCTGCACCACGGGGATTTGCGCCTCAAAAAGAGTGGAAATTTGACGGGAAAAAATAACCAGATCTTTTTGCCCCACCCTGCCCCCCACATGCAGACGAGTCAATAATGGCAGGGCTTTTTCATGGATGGAAACCACGATTAAATTGGCCTGATGCAAGGTATCTACGGCCCCCTCTTGAGAACCTGCCTCAATAACTCCCTGACGAATTTCCCCACTATTATCGCGCGCATAATATTCAAATGTAGCCATAAAGGAAAACGTAAAACGATAAGCGAAAAACGAAAAACAATAAAATAAAATCAAAAATTGCTTTTCCCTTTAAGTGTAAGAATGCTCGAGCCAAGTATGTTGGCAATTTGAATCGCCTCTTGCAGAAGTTCATCTGCCTTTTCATAATTGGATTTTCCGGAATCCCTTAAAAGTCCAAGCCAAAATTTTGTTTCATTAGCAGATTTAAGCGCATGAGAAAAATAATTTGTAAAATCACGTTTCGAACTCCCCGCTTGTGCTTCAATGATATTTGCGCCTATACTTGTTGCGCTTCGCAGAAGTTGTTTTGCAATGACCTGTACACTCCAATCATTTTTATTAAGTCCATCAAGAAATTTGATGACGGTGAGCGCAAATTGATATGACCTTATCCTTACATCTGTTTTTAACTTTTTACTGTTGTCTTGCATTTCTCGTTTTACACTTTATGTTTTCTGCTTAGTATCCCTTCATAATCGCCTGTAATTCTTCGGGACTTGATGAATAACTGATCGCATTCTCCATACTTACCTCTCCTTTGCGCACCAAGTCCATCAGAGAGCGATTCAAACTCACCATACCGATATCAAGGCTTGTTTCCAGCACAAGGTCAATTTCGTGTGTCCGATTCTCACGAATAAGATTGCGAACCGCGGAGTTTGCGATCAACACCTCCACTGCCGGAATCAATCCGCCGCTGATGCGGGGAATAAGCCGTTGGGAGACAATAGCGATTAATGTTGAACTTACTTGAGTGCGAATTTGCTGCTGCTGGGATCCGGGAAACGTGTCAATGATCCGATCAATGGTTTGAGCCGCATTATTGGTGTGAAGCGATGAGATAATAAGATGCCCGGTTTCCGCGGCAGTTACCGCAGTTGCCATAGTTTCCGCATCCCGCATCTCCCCGATCATGGCTACGTCCACATCTTGGCGAAATACAGACTTCAATGCATGGGGAAAATCAACCGTATCAGATCCCACTTCGCGCTGATCAATAATAGCCCGATCCGATGTAAAGAGATATTCCACCGGATCCTCAACAGTAATGATATGGTCGGCCCGATTGTGATTAATATAATCAACCAATGCGGCAAGCGTGGTAGACTTCCCGTGACCCGTGGGACCTACGACCAACAAAAATCCTTGCTGTTTAAGAAGTTCAATCAAAATAGGTGGCATACTCAACTCTTCCAACGTACGGATTTTTGCGGGAATAAGACGAAGCGCGGCCCCCATAAATCCACGCTGAAAAAATATATTCACGCGAAAACGCGCCCGGTCGCGGAAGTTATAAGAAAAATCGTTTTCTTTTTCTGCGAGAAATTGCTCCTTGCGCTTTTCATCAAGCATTGCGAATATAAAATCCTGCGCCGATTCTGTGGTCATTATTTCTTCATTGACAAGAGGGGTAAGAACCCCGTCAATGCGCAATGTCGGATGCCGACCGACCGCGATATGAAGGTCGGATGCGTTTTCTTTAATAACCACCGAGAGCAAGTCCTCAAATCTTTGTTTTGTGTTGGGCATATGTTACAATGTTAACTACTTTATGTATGATATTTTTATCTCTTTTCCCCTCCTGATAGAGGAGCGAGGTTAGGGGTGGTAGGAGTGAGGGCAAGAATTGTGTATAGCATATGTTCTATCCCTCACCTATACCCACACCTCGCCTCCCCTATTCTAGGGGAGGAGGCAGATTCTGCTTTTTATTCCCCTCCTATTTTAGGAGGGGTTAGGGGAGGTATAAGTGAGGGAAAGAACTGCATACCGTAAGTTTTATGCCTCACCTATACCCACACCTCGCCTCCCCTATGCTAGGGGAGAAGGCAGATGTGTATGCCCTCGAGCATCGCAGTTATGAGATATTCAATAATTCTTTCACTTTTTCCGCTACCTCGCTTGGCGTGAAATGCGCCTTGATAATATAACCGTCCGCGCCCAGTTCCATGCCCCGTTCCACGTCCTCTTTCTGGCCGAAATTCGTAAGAAAAATAATTTTATACAGCCGGGGAATTTTATTTTCTTTTATTTTCTTCATCACGTCAAACCCATCCATAACAGGCATCACCACATCAAGAAGCACAATATCCGGCTTTGCGGTTCCTATTTTCTCAAGAGCCGCCACGCCATCAGTCGCCGTTTCAACCTTGAATCCTTGCTCTTTAAATTTCATTACATATATATCAAGAAGAAAAGGGTCGTCATCCACCACTAAAATTTTTTTGTCCTTTGTCGCGGTCATAAAAAATAGAAAATAGAAAGCAGAAAAAGTTTTACCATCCTAATTTCTCAATTTTATCTACCGTCTCCTCCTTGCCTATCATATCTTATTAAATCACCTCAATCAACTCTTCATAGCCGATAATGCCTTTAAGTATTTTGATGATCCCGTCTTGCTTCATGGTAATCATACCCTGACGCATGGCCTCTTGCGTAATGTTTACTTCAGAAAGATCCTTAAGGATAATCTGCTCAAGCTCGGGAGTCATGGCAATTACCTCAAAAACAGCTATCCGACCCCGTGTCCCTTTGGGGCATACGGGTGAACTTTCGGCGCCATAGATCTCATTGGGCATTGTCGCTTTCACGCTCTTTTGTAATTCATCGGGCAGAGTATCTACCTGTTCCATGATCACATCTTTGATAGTCCCCTCAAGAGTAAATGTTTTGCGCGAATCCGGGCAGAGCTTACGCACCAAACGCTGGGCGATGGCCAGTATAAGGGTGGGTGCAATAAGAAACGGGTCAACGCCCATGTCAACCAGACGGGGAATCACACCGATTGCGTTATTGGTATGGAGCGTTGCCAGAACTAAATGCCCCGTGAGAGCCGCCTGGATTGCAAGCTGTGCGGTTTCTTTATCTCGTATTTCGCCGACCATGATGATATCAGGATCCTGGCGGACAACATGGCGAAGGCCTGTGGCAAAGTCATAATTGATTTCAGGACGCACTTGAGATTGATTCACGCCGGGAATAAAATATTCAATCGGGTCCTCAAGACTCACGATATTTGTGCTTTCCTTATTAAGAATCTGAAGCATTGCATAAAGCGTGGTGGATTTACCCGATCCTGTCGGACCGGTAATAAGTACCAGCCCGTACGGACGATCAAGATTTTGCTTGACTAACTCAAGATTTGCCCCTTCAAGACCCAAATTACCAAGATCTGAAATGCCCCCACTCGGATCCAAGATGCGAATAACGACTTTTTCTCCAAATGCGGTGGGGAGCGTGGATACACGAAAATCAATGCCGCGATCCATTACTTCGGCATGAAATCTCCCGTCCTGGGGAACGCGATTTTCATCAATTTTTAAATTGCAAATTATTTTAATGCGCGAAACAAGAGGCGCATGAGTATCTTTTGGCAACATAAGACTCGTATGCAAAATACCGTCTACCCGAAATCGTACGCGCAGTATATCTACCCCGGGTTCAATATGGATGTCGGACGCGTGTCCTTCAACGGCATACCGCAATATCACCGTCACAATTTTGGTAATAGGCGCCTCCTCGGTCAGCCCCCTTTTTTCAGACATATACCCCAACGCTTCACGAAGGGGCATTTTTTCTTTTTCAAATACTCCGAGCGCGCGAGTCACTTCAATTGGCAAACTCTTATACTGCTTCAAAAGAATTTCAAAATCCGAGGGAATGATAATAAACACGCGAACAGGCAAATCAATGCGCGTAGAAATAAATTTGAGCGCCTCCTGTGCCGTCACATCATCAGGATTAAGCATACCTACTTCAAATATACCATCACGCTTACCAAGGGGCACCATTTTATAGTACCCGGCCGACTCCTCCGGAATATCGCGAAATACTTCCCCAGGGACAAGTTCTCCATTCAAATACTTTATCGGATAGCCGGTAAGCGCGCTTTTTGCTTCGGCAACATCGCGCTCGGTAATACCATGCAAATATAATATGTCCTCAATGGGGACATTTTTTTCCTTTGCTTCTCTGCGCATGTCAGATCCTTCCTTCAACTTGAGAATCGCGTTGCCTACAAGGATGTCAATAATATTTTTTGCCATATAAAAATTGAAGAATTAGGCCTGACTTTGCAATTATTTTCGCAAGCGTTATGTTCAGATTTCTGGCAAAACGAAGTAAAAATTAAGTCAGTCACAGAAATATAAAAAATTTAATACGGCGTGAATGGATTTGCTCTGCCGGGGACAACTGCGGGGCCGGAAGTGGCGGTAATGGGTTTTACTAAACGAAAAAATGGATTATCAAAAAGCGATAAGTCAAGGTTAACCGCGGCAAGCGGGCGTATTTCATTGAGTCTCGCATCAAGATCGGCGACTGTAGAACTTGAACTACCTCCTTCGGGAGTAGGCGTGACATTATATACTTGAAAATAATAATATCCGCCTCCCACCACCGCGAGTATAAGGATGATTATAATAATTCGTTGCCAGTTCATAAATAATCTTGATATGACCTACACATTGTGGCCTTTTATTCCCCTCCTAAGAGCCTGTTCAGTATCTTTTTTCCAGAGCCATTTTGATGATATTTTGAGCGAAA
>CAYHZE010000004.1:0-18649 GCA_964361015.1 uncultured Candidatus Saccharibacteria bacterium
TGGCGGTAAAAATCATATGGGAAATTATCGTGTTATGGTTTTCTTCCAAATGCGCGATTGATGGGATGTGAATTTTCGGAATAATAAGCAAATGTATCGGCGCTTTGGGATGAAGATCGGTAAACACCTTTACGTCCGCGTCTTCAAACACGACTTCTGAAGAAACTAGACCACTTCCAATTTTACAAAATAAACAATCCATGGGGGGAATTTTTTTCTTTTCCTTAATTCTTAATTCTTGATTCTATTTTTTAAGTCTCTTCTTCAAAAAATCAACCATCTTGTCCTGCGGCACGGTTTCTTGAATACCGGAGTCGGTTTCGCGTACAATAATTGTTTGATCAATCACCTCTTTTTGGCCAAGGATAAGGGAGATTGGGGCCCCAAATTTTTCTGCCAATTTGAGCTGTGATTTAATCGCATCGCGCCCAAGCGATTCTTTTGCGGTAATACCCGCAAGCCGAAGCGTTTCCAAAACTTGCAAACTTCTGCGCCGCGCAATTTCACCCAGTTGCGCCAAATATACATCCGGTTTTACTTCAACGCGCCGCAGTGAAGATACTGCCTGTTCAAGGGTATCAATAAGAATAACGCCCGCAGCCGCTTCAAGCCCTTTGACCCCCATCAACTCCGCCGCGCGCCCTATCCTGCCTCCCTCGGCAAGAATCATACTGCGCTTAGAAGCTACCGTTACCGCCGGTATTGCAACATCATCGGCCGTAACAACAACAGGCTCGCCTATCACTGTTTGTTGCGCATCTTCATGTACTGCCACCGATTGTACAATCGCAAGAGGGTTATATACAAATTCAAATAATAGAGTATCAGCCCAGAATCCAGGACGAAAGCGCCGCGCATCAATATCATAGGTAATGCCCATTTCATCAAGGAATTCCAAAAATCCCCGCAGATGCTTCTTGCACTGCTCACAGAGATTATCAAGAATCTGGGGGGCGCGAGACGTAACAATACTGCATTTCTCTTCTTCACAGGCAAGAATGCGTGTAGGAGTACTCTTAAAATTCTTCTTGCAATTTTTACAAAGCCCCGCGATTTTATTCCTTAAATGCGACGAAAGGGAAGACCGAAAATGGTGCGCGCACTGCGTACAGCCGATTGCGTTAATCGCAAGATGGATACGATCCGCAGGCACCCCTATATCAATAAGTGATTTCCATATTACCTGCACAATCTGCGCCTCCGCAATCGGCGCTCCCTCGCCTATCATCACCATGGAAATCTCGTCGCGCCGCGCGATAGGCTGATCTTTGCGGACAGACGAAAAAAAACGTTCTGCTTCAGAAAAAATTTTTATCGGCTGGGGAAAATCGTTCATCTCATGACTACGCCAGCCGCGTAACGCGCTCAATGGAGCGGTACCGCGCACAATCATGTCAGGATTGCCGCCGGATTTCAAAATAATCGGCGGATGTTCGCTCATAAGACCTGCCTTTGCCAACGGCTGATAGACATGCGCATCATCAAGAGCCGAGTAAGAAATTTTTTCAAACCCGTAGAATGATGCCACGGCGCGAAATGAATTGCGCAGTATTTCAAAAGCCCCTTCTTTTTCAGGGATACGATCAAGATGATGAAAAAATAATTCAGTTGCGGGTGTTTTTATTTTTGACATAACTCTAGATAATAGAAATCACAGGCTGGAAATGAGACAGAAAAAAAATTTAGCCCTCCAGCTTCTGGTTTCTAGTTTCTAGTGTGTTACAAACCCAAAACTATCCAATGGCCATGCGCGAAAAAGCGTGCGGCCCACCATAAACTTTCTATCCATTGGCCCCCACATGCGCGAATCCGAACTAAAGTCTCTATTATCCCCCATAAGAAAATATTCGGATGAAGCGAGTGCCTTGTCCTCATCGGGATATGTACGACGATTTGCCGGAGCTAAATATGTTTCGTCGAGCAATACACCGTCCGGATGATCACTGTTAAAAATCATTACTCGGCCGTTGGCAATCTGCACGCGCTCACCCGGAAGTCCGATGATTCGCTTGATGAAAAACTGGCCCGGATCACGAGGATAGCGAAAAACAATCACCTCTCCGCGCACCGGCTTGCGAAAATTGTATGTTGCCTCATCAATGATAAGATACTGGCCATCATAAAAATTCGGCTCCATGGAAGCTCCGCGGACAATAAACGGCTGTACAATGAAGTAGCGGATTGGCACCACGATGGCGAGCGAAATCACAAGAATCTTAGCGATTTCAAATAGCTCACGCAGGAAACCTCTTTTCGACGACCGGGATTCATCGGGCATTTCCTGCCGATGCGGCAACAATACACTTGTTTGTATCTCGTCTTTCTCTTCAATCATATATGTAGTATACTTATTTTTACGATAATTGCAAGAGTATAAAAAATGTATATTTCTGCCTCCATGCAATAAACTCATTCTTATGTATTTAATTATCGGTCTCGGCAATCCCGGCGAAGATTATCAAAACACGCGTCACAATATGGGACGCGAAACAGTGGAAGTGTTCCGAAAAAAATACGGCTTCCCTGATTTTCGATTTGAAAAAAAATGGAATACGGAAATATCCGAAGGAAAAATCGGCAAAGAAAAAATAGTACTGTCGCTTCCCAACACATTCGTAAATAAATCGGGTACTGCCGCTTGCGCTCTCGCGCGCTTTTACAAAGTGAAACCCGCGGCAATTATCGTCATCCATGACGACGCCGATATTCCGCTCGAATCAGCAAAACTCTCTTTTGGCAAACGCTCCGCCGGACATAAAGGCGTGGAATCAATCATCCGCGCGTTAAAGACAAATGAATTTTGGCGTTTCCGCCTTGGCATCGCGGGTAAACGCGATATTCCTGCAGAAAAAATCGTACTACGCAAATTCATACCCGACGAACAACGCATAGTTAAAAAAATTATCAAAAAAACAATTGAGGCCATTGAAAAAACAATTATTGAAAGCCCGGAGCGCGCGATGAATGAATATAATTCATAATACGGGAAAAATTAGAAACTAGACCTACTGTCTAAAAAGTCTCAAATTCAATCGCGAGATTCCATAATTTCAAGCGAAAATGATGAAGTGTGAAAAATCTGTATTTGCAAAAATGATATTGCTCATGTATATCTCTGAATAAGGAGTTGTTTGACAAACTGTATTCAAGAAGGAGGCAACGATGCCTAAGGAAATGTGTCCTTACTGCGAACAAGAAGTAAATCTTCCGTATGGTCGTAACATTCCGTGCCCAAACTGTGACAACAGGATTAATGTGTTTGACGATGAACATCCGCTTGGAAAAAAACCGGTAGAGAGCGGTTATCGCATCGGCTCTCTTGACGAACATATGCCAAGAGGGAGGGAACTGCACGAAGGAAGAGCTGGAAATATTTCTCCCCCGACCGGCATTAGTTACAAAGATATCGGAGGATTAGATGAGGTTGTCGCAGAACTTGATCTTCTCGTAAATGGACCAAAGAAATACCCGGAGCTTTGGCGACGCCTCGGACGCAAACATGCGCGCGGCATACTTCTTGCCGGTCCTCCGGGCTGTGGAAAAACCCTGTTAGCTCAAGCTCTTGCAAAAGAAGCGGGAAAGAAAGCATGCCTTGTGCAAGGGTCAGAAATTAAAGGATGGCGACAAGGAGCTTCGGAAGGCAATTTAATAAGCGCGTATGAATCAGTACGGCCAAATGGCATACTTATCATTGACGAGGTAGACGCGATTGGCGGCAAGAGAGAACAGATGGTTAATGAGATAAACGTCAGCATCGTGGGAACTCTTTGCTCAATTCTTGATGGCGCGAAATACAAAGACGAAGTTGTGATCATCGGGACTACCAACAAACCGCATATGCTCGATAATGCCTTGCGTCGTCCCGGCAGATTCGATGTGGAGATTACTATCTACCCGCCATCAGCAGAAGGTCGTAAACAAATTTTTGAAATCCACGCTCGCGGTATGCCCCTTGCAAGCGATGTGAACCTTGATTTACTTGCGGCGCGCTCCCACGGATTTACCGGAGCAGACATCGCCGGAGTATGCGGTCGTCTTCGGCAAGAACTGTTTCGACGCGCTGTCGAACAAATTAAACGTAGGATAGCGCAGGAGCAAATCGCAAAAAATCTTGCGGTAACTCACAAAGAATTTTATGAGGCGGTTGTTGCAACCCTGCCCTCATTGCTTCGCGAAAACTACAGCGAGGTTTCCTGTGCTTCATGGGATGATGTAGGCGGCTTAGATGAAATCAAAGCAGAACTAGAAAAAGCCGTTGTCTGGCCGCTTCGCTACAAAGACGAAATACGAACCATTGGATTGCGTCAACCCAAAGGCATTCTCCTTTATGGCCCTCCGGGTTGTGGGAAAACGCTTTTGGCTCGGGCAGTTGCTCAAAAAAGCGAATACAATTTTCTGGTGGTAAATGGCCCGGCCTTGATCTCCAAATGGGTGGGAAACACCGAGGAAGCAATCCGGGATCTCTTTTGGAAGGCACGGATGGCAAAACCCTGTATTATCTTTTTTGATGAGATAGAAGCCCTTGCGCCAGTACGGGGGCGTAGCATGGGCACAGACGCGACAGATAGAGCCGTCAGCCAACTTCTTGTGGAAATCGATGGCGTTCATATCGTACAAGATCTTTTCGTGATGGCTGCAACAAATCGCCCTGATCTCGTTGACCCCGCGCTTTTGAGACCGGGGAGACTAGATTTACAGTATGAAGTTCCTTTACCCAAC
The DNA here is from genome assembly GCA_964361015.1 of uncultured Candidatus Saccharibacteria bacterium. Taxonomy (GTDB): domain Bacteria; phylum Patescibacteriota; class Minisyncoccia; order Sungbacterales; family HO2-52-23; genus CAYHZE01. The sequence goes on from CAYHZE010000004.1 coordinate 4,720, forward strand.
ACAGCTTCAAGAGAACATATTTTTAACATTCATCTCCGTGGGACGCCGGTTGAGAAACTCGACTGCAAACGGCTCGCCGAGTGCACCAAGGACTTCTCTGGGGCTCAAATTGAATGGATATGCACCGAGGCAAAAAAATTTACCCTTGAACGCCATATCTCTGATAGTTCCTCAAAACTTTGCGTACTTCAAAAAGACTTACTTGAAGCCGTAGAAAAAATCCGTCAAAGAAAATACTAATTAGAAATCCCGCAGGCGCATGTGCGGGATTTTTCTCGATTTTTAAAGATTAACAATCGTAAACTTTTTTGATAATTGAATTATTATCCCAACCACATCATGGAGCCTGCCCATAAAAAGAACTGCTAAGTCTTCGTCTGGCACCACTGAAATAATGCGCTGGGCGATATATTGGTCACGCCTTCGCAGAAGCTCTTGAGCTTTTTCTGGATCAGGTGTTTTACCTTGTGAAATTTCTTTCCAATAGCGATGCTCTTGCAAAAGAGGATCTGGATCTTCGGTGCCGTGTATTGTTGCTCCGTTTTCAAGAAGTATTTTACTAATGAGGTAGGCCGGAATCTTTTGCAAGATTAATTCCTGTACTATTTTCATTACCAACGTTTCTTCCGTATGTGGCAAACTATCAATAAAGATATGCGACTGTGAGGCAATCTCGGGATGATATAAGCCGGCCCTCTCTATTCTTCTCTCTACTATGTGCCAATAGCGTTTCACTTCTTCCAGAAATGCCAAGGTCGTTTTTTCTCCATACATTTTCATTCTTGCGTCAAGAAAAGCATCTTTCAAAATCCCTAGCTCCTGAGGCGTATGAATCATCGGCACATAATAGAGAGTTGGCATCGTAGCCTCCTTTTTGAATACAGTTGTCAAACAACTCCTTATTCAGAGATATACACTGGAAATATCATTTTTGCAAATTTGTGTATTACTTGCGTTTCCATAGACCTGCGTGCTACCATTATATCCGTTGATGTCAAATCCTAGCGCGGACAGCAAAGAACTGATGATTGCCTCCGTCACCCCCCAAAATCTTGAGCGGGGCGCTTTGTGGTTTATCGAAAATCTTGATTCTATCAAAAAAGCCCGCCATGCAAATATCTGGTGGCAGCAAAACACGCTCATCATTGAGCAGGATTTAAAAATAAAACCGTTTGATCTTGCCAGTCGCCTTGTAAGTCTTGGATATGAGCGAAGCAGTACGGTGCCTGGCCGCGGACTTTTTGCGGTGCGCGGCGGCATTGTGGATGTGTGATTTTGATTACTCCGATTAACTATTTTGATAATTTATTTCATTGGCCATATATCCAAAAGCACAGATAAGGGCATCTTCAAACTCATCCACTCTCGTGTAAAAGTGATTTGTGATTATTCCATTACTTCCTATCATTGCCATTTCTTCAACCAACCCCGAGGGATATCTTTTTTTAACCTCATCAGACAATTCCTTAAAACTCACTATGTGGTTAGTAATAAAAGGAGGAAGCTGAACCTTGCCACTGCAACCGTATGCCTGCCTGTTGTCTTTGGACTCAACCACTGCCCATCCACAAATGAAAGAGCCATATTTATTTTGAACTAAAATTCCCTCTAGCCCTACATAAAAGTCCGCCGAATCATCAATTCTTTTTGCTTCTTTTATCCTATTTATCGCGCCTTCAATACCCTCTTCATCAGTAAGCGGTGTTTTAGATACCCCAGTTTCCACTTTCAAAGTTACAATCTCTACTTCTCGAAATAACTTTTCAGCTATTTTCTTAACAGCTTCTATTTTGGCGTCGTTTGTAGATGTGAGAATTAGCTTCATATAAAAAAGGGTTAGAGGAGAATATGCCCTCTAACCCAAATCAAAGCAAATTTAGTCGTTATTTGCAAGACCCGAATGTTTTCGAATCCACTTCATAATTTCTGACTTAGTTGTTTGATTATATATATCTTCGAGAAAAATCTTCGCGCATTCTATTTCGGGCATACTTAGAGAACCAACAGTATTAATATCGGTGGTAAGTATGTTTTTCGCAACTCCTGATCTAGAGGAATAAATCTGGGTAAAAGAAGGCTTCATTGATGTATAACCGAGCTTCAGATAAGGATATTTCCTCTCTTGTAAATCTTTGAACACAAGTTCTGCGAGAAGAGAAAAGAAGCCCATATCGTACGGAAGTCCAGTAATAATGTCAGTACCCCGAGAAGCCACCTCACAACATAAATAACCATTTCTCACGAAAAATTGTACTGCCAGAGTACAAGGAAAATCTTTCATCGGCCCCCTATGTTCGACACCATTGACATTCTTGCTTTAGTTTTGATATGTTTCTTTAATGATGATTGTGAGTCTACAGTCATCTGTCTGGGCAATTACGCCTTAATGTAGTTCTTTGAAAGGAATGTGTTGTGAAAATACGGAAAGCAGTCATATTGGCGGGAGCTATTACGTTGGCTTTGAGCTCCTATGCGTATGCATGGATCCCGACCGGATTGAAATGGCCGACCAATGTGTATACTACGGTGACTTCGGGAGGATGGTTTGGGAATGATTGGCTATCATCAAAGCCGGATACATGCACAAAGCGAGTTAAAAAACATGCAGGCATTGATTTGTCCCTTCCTGCCAATACTCCAATTTACGCTACGTATTGGGGCACAGTGCAGGCACGATTTTTATCATCCAGGGATGGCGATGATTGGGGACAGGCCGTTACCATCTCCCATGGATACGGCACATCTGGAAACTGGTGGACATCAACCTATCACCACATAGATCCAGTGGTGAATGTTGGCCAATATGTGCAGAGGGGTCAGATTATCGGCTATGTCCATTATACAACTGCATTCCCCGTGCACCTGCATTTCGGGGTGAGAGATGCTTCGTATTCTAACGTCTCTAATGCGGGGACATTGCCGCAAACAGCGTGCGGTGGGTATCCGGCATTTGCCGAATACTTCAGGGATCCCTATACGCTGTCGTATGCAACAGCGTATTAATCTGTTAGCTCCATAGGAAACTATGGAGCTTTTAATTTATTTGTTTGACGGACGCGATAATCTTTTCAAATATATTATTTTGAAAATTCGGAGGATAAAAAATTTCAAGAAGCATATCACCTTTCCATGAAAGCAGAATCCCTGCTATATCATCACCAATTGGTGCAATAAACGACACTTTTTTCCCTCGTAAATTTCCTATTGAGATATCATTAATAACGAGGTTTGTGAGCGTATTATCTTCGCGATAATCCTTAATGATATTTTCAATCTTCTCTTGAGAGAAAATAAAATTCACTAAATCAAGATTTCGTTCCATGGGATTTACCGCATTCATACGGTCTTTTGAGAAGAGATGAATGGCATATCTCCCCTTAAAATCAATACCCGCATTTACTAAGAATTGTTGCGGATACTGAAACGAAATGCCATGCTCCTCATCGGTAAATGTTTGGAGATTTTCTTCTTGTCGCGGACTTGGGGAGGGAGTGGGGATGGCGGGATTGCTTCTCTTTACAAACAAAAATCCGCCTGCGAGAATGGCGATAGCGAGCAATGATAAAATAATTATTTTTTTCATGCGTATCATAGTTAGTTAATACCATATCAATGGTATATAACTTTGTCAAATCCGCGGTCTTGCATCCAAAAGAACTGTTGTGCTACCATTATACCTGTTAATGTCAAACATACCGCCGGAGAATCCGAACAATAAAGAACTGATGATTGCCTCCGTCACCCCCCAAAATCTTGAGCGGGGCGCGTTGTGGTTTATCGAAAATCTTGATTCTATCAAAAAAGCCCGCCATACAAATATCTGGTGGCAGCAAAACACGCTCATTATTGAGCAGGATTTAAAAATAAAACCATTTGAGCTTGCCAGTCGTCTTGTAAGTCTTGGATATGAGCGAAGCAGTACGGTGCCTGGCCGCGGACTTTTTGCGGTGCGTGGCGGTATTATTGATGTGTGGCCTATCAATACAGAAACTCCCTATCTCATTGAATTTACCGGCAATAGTATTGGACACATACAAACCCATAGCGGCAGAACTGAAATTGTTAAACCCCGCCCCACGCTCGTGGACTCAATTGAAAAATTACCTCAAGGCAGTTTTGTAGTCCACCAAGATCACGGCATTGGTATTTTTCGGGGAATTTCTGCATCTGATTCCTCCCCTGATGCAGGGGAGGTGAGGAGGGATATGAGTGAGGAGGGGAATACCACCCCTAACCCCTCCTATGCTAGGAGGGGAATAGAAGCAACACATGCAAACATACTGACATTGCCTCCTTTTCCACAATTTTTCATCATAGAATACGCGCCCCCGAGTCCCCATCGTATGCCCGACCGACTTCTTGTTCCGGTTGAACAACAAGATCGGCTCACTGCCTATATCGGCTTTGAAACACCCCATATCCACCGCCTTGGCGGATCTATCTGGCATTCAGCCAAACGCAAAGCAAAAGAAGATACAGAAAAACTTGCGCGGCAATTATTGGAGCTTTATGCCAAGCGCGACAAAGCACAACGCCCTGCGTATATGGGCGATACCACTCTTGAACAAGACCTGCGCGACCAATTTGAATTTCAAGAAACACAGGATCAATTGCGTTGCGAGCAAGAAATTTTTAATGACTTTGCCGGCACCAAACCCATGGACAGGGTGATATGCGGCGATGTGGGCTTTGGCAAAACCGAACTTGCCATTCGCGCGGCATTGCATGTAATTATCTCCGGACGCCAGGTGATATTTCTATCCCCCACCACTATTCTCGCGGCTCAACACCTCAAAACTATTGAAGAGCGATTCAAAAATTTTCCGGTGCATGTGGCACAACTTTCGCGCATCACGCCGCCAACTGAAGAAAAGAAAATTCTTATGGAAATAAAAAATGGAACCATCGATTGTGTCATAGGCACCCACCGCCTGCTTTCTCAAGATGTGGAATTTAAAAATCTTGGCCTTGCCGTTATTGATGAAGAACAGCGCTTTGGCGTCAAACAAAAAGAACGGATCAAAGAAATGCGCGGCGATGTGGATATTCTTTCGCTTTCGGCAACTCCCATTCCCCGCACCATGCAGCTTATGCTTGCCAAACTGCGGGACATCTCACTCCTTGAAACCCCGCCATTGGGCCGCCTTTCCATTGCCACATTCGTACTTCCCTATCGTGCGACACTCATCAAAGAAGCAATTGAGCGCGAGCTTGATCGCGGCGGGCAATGCTATTTTCTTCACAATCGTATTGACACCATGGGCATGAAACGTGAGCGGCTTTTGCGCCTCCTTAAACATTATCCGCATGTACGCATTGAAATAATCCATGGACGCATGAAAGAAAAAGAGATTGTTACTATCATGAACGATTTTCGCGCAAAAAAAATCCATGTATTGGTAGCCACCACCATTATGGAAAATGGGCTTGATATTGCATCAGCCAATACGCTCATTGTGGATGATGCGACCCGCCTTGGACTTGCCCAAGCCCATCAGTTGCGCGGCCGCATCGGGAGAAGTACTCAACAAGCATACGCATATTTTCTCTACCGCCCTAAACATATGACCGAAAACGCCTCTGAAAGACTTGAAGCGCTACGCACCTACGCAGATCTCGGTTCCGGATACCAAATTGCTCTACGCGACTTGGAAATCCGCGGAGCGGGAAATATCCTCGGCCGCGATCAATCCGGCACCGTCAACACTGTCGGCCTTAACCTCTACTGCCACATGCTTGCTGAAAGTATTGAGTGGTTACGGCAGACGGAACATAACCAAAGTATTCATTGACAATAATATAAAAATATGTTTAATTACAGAAGATAAGTCGTATCTTTACAATCATAGTTAGCAAAGGAATAAAGCCATGGATGAGAAATCGCATCCACTTGCCATACTTTATGGCTATTCTAGTAAAAGGAATGAGATCAGTTTTATAGGGCGTAAAGGACTTATAACACTCACAGGTGGAGTGGCAACGATCAAGGAATTTCTTCGTCATTGCAACGGCGTGAATAGTGCTCGTGATATCGTGAGTAAGATGCCTTCAGTTAATCCTGATGAGATATTTGAGCTGTTGGCGCTTTGTGAGGCGCAGGGAATTATACGTGATAGCAGAAAACTTCATATCGGATTTCATGAAGACTCCGCAAATCCTACGCTTTTCTCGTACGATCTCGGAGCTGATGAGGTTGCACACATCATGAAATCGGAACGTGTACGCGAACGCGATGGTGTCGTTGTTCAACTTCCTCGACCTGGTAAAAGCAAGGTTCTTGATATCATTCACAATCGGCAATCCGTTCGACAATTCAAGGACGTTGAGATTCCAGGAAGTAAATTATCTGGTTTGCTTGAAGCGGCATATGGTTTGGGAGAATGCGGGCATTGGAGCGTACCATCAGGTGGCGCAATGTACCCGCTTGATCTCTATCTGATCGTCCCTGGCGACAACCAGGCACTTGCTCATGGGATATACCGCTGGAATCCTGAAGAGAGTGAGTTGATTGTCATTTCGGATAAAGATCCGCATATTTTGCTCACAAAAGTATTTAATGCAAAAGCGCTTTTAGATCATGTCGCATGTATACTCTGCATAGCGGCAAATCTTAAACGCTCCGCGTCAAAGTACGCGAATCGCGGATATAGATATATCCTGCTTGAAGCCGGGCATGTAGCTCAAAATGCATATCTGTATTGCGCCGAGCAAGATATCGGAGCTCTCGAATATTGTGGATTCAACGATGAAGCCCTTGGGCGAGAACTCGGATTGCATTTCCCGGATGAAGCGGTTATCACAACGCTCCTCATGGGAATCGAAGATCAAAGTGGCACAAAAACCTATACCGCCGATGATGAAATGATGGAGACGGCACGTTGCCTTCGTCTCTCGCTGGTTGGAGAGGGTAAGCCAATTGAAAGCGTCGCTTTTTGGGAGCCAGAGGTGAGCGGGTATGCAATGTCACATTGGGCCGCTATTGCCTCATATCGTCCGCCTCACGAGCACGTAACCGCTACGATCAAAGAAAGATGCCATGCATTCGCAACAGGCTCTACTTCAAGTGAAGCAGTCCTTAAGGCGCTGGCTGAAGGTTTTGAGCGATACGCCTTGGAACAGCGCCGAAGTGAACTAACGGAACGCGCAGTCAATCTTGGCGAGCCATTTCTTGATCCGCGTGTCGTCGTGCCATATGCGCCAATCCAAAGCAATATCCTAAAAGGCATCAAGCCATTCGATCCTCAAAAGGCAATTCAATGGATTGCCGGAGTACATGAAGTAAGTGGTGCTCGTGTATGGGTTCCTACTGAACTCGTTTTCTACGACAATAAACATATCGAGCATGAAAGGAACGTCTGCTATCATGCGAGTTCAAGTGGTGTCGCGGCTCATTTTGATAAGCAAACGGCGGTCAAGACGGCCCTCTATGAACTTATCGAACGAGACGCGATCAGCACAACATGGTATGCTAGACGGTCTGTCCATGCGATTGTGCACAAATCTTTGCCACAAGCTCTGACAGAACGAATGTCGTGTTGGTGTGGTCTTGGCTACAATGTGTCTTTGCTTGATCTCACGCTTGATGGCCCGCCTGTAGTACTTGTGGCCATTTGGTCTTATGACAAAACACCTGCGTTATTTTCCGGAGCAGGTTGCAGATCGGCACTCATTGATGCTGCGAGCAGGGCATTCGATGAAGCGGAGTTTATGGCCATGACATGGTACAACCGCAAACCGAAGCGCAATATGCGTATGAGAGATATTCAAAGTCCTGATGACCATGGACTTTTCTATATCAATCCCAAGAATATCGCATATGCCGAATGGCTCCTCAATGCAGAGCAGCATGAGGTGACTGTGAAAGATTTTGATGGAGACTTGCATCAATTCGATCCGATCGTGGTTGATATCACACCCAAAGAATATAACTGCGGGCTCACGGTTGTTCGAGTCTTGTCCGAAAAGCTTATGCCGATCAATTTCGGCTACGGCACTGAGCATTATGGACATCCACGGATGGATATGCTAGGGTTCCAATGGAGCATGAAATACCCTTCAACTCCACATTTTTTTGCATAAATGACTGCGCAAGAGATGCCACAGGGGTAAAAAGTGGAGTCTTATGAGCAAGACAAAGACCGTTAAGGTTGCTGTTAAGCCATACGAAGGTAGCATCCATGCGTACATGTCAAAATGCGGCAGCTGCTCCGACAAGCGCTAAACATGCGCGAGGCTTAAGAGTCTAGGCCCAACTCCCGTGGCGACTTTATCGCCACGGGATTTTAATTTATAATCAAAAGCATATGAAAAATACTATCTGCAAGGAAGGCAATATTCACTTAATCGGAGTACCAAAAGAATATCAAGCCAGAGTTTCCGCTCGTGTGATTGAGGGATTGGATAATGCAAAGCGGATCTTAAAATGCAATGAAAATATCGAGGTGGTTATATATGGAGCTGAGAAATGGGAAGTCTCTCGTGATATGTCTCTTAGTGAATTTACCGTGGGAAAGAGCAATCGCATTGATCTTAAAATTGATTTTTCTCGAAAAAATATTGACGCGATCATTGATACTGAATTACCGATGATAATGCATCATGCAGTCTCCCATGTGGTAAGACATAACATCATAGGATACAGTAATACTCTTCTCGATTATTTTGCTGATGAAGGAGTCGGCTGCTTTGTAGAGCAAGCCATGATGCCTGAGCGCAAAATTCCCTATATCAAAAAACAGGCAGATGAGCAAATGCACTGGCGCAAAGCAAAGAAAATTCTTGTCGAAAAAATAACATGGGACGATTCTCGGGAATGGATGGTCCGTGCAGGTAAATATCCACGCTGGATCGGCTATCGGCTCGGTTACCTACTGATTAAAGAGGTTATGGATAAGAATCCAGTTGATTTGGATATCCTAGCAAGAATGAAGTCAAAAGATATTTTCAAGCGGAGTGGTCTTTAAGTTGACTTCTCATTCTTGCTTCACTCATAGAAAGAAATTACTCATTTTCTGCTAATATATTGAACACTATGGACATAAATACATAGATATGTTAGCATCGCAATGGAGTATGAGATACCCTCCAACTCTATATTTCTTTGCACAAATGCAAGGGAAATCTAAAGACAGGAAGGAGGTGAGTTCTATGGAAAAGCAAGAGAGCAAGACAACCATCGCTAAGGTCGCGGTTACGATCACGCCATACGAAGGCAGTTTTCAGGCCTTCTCTTTGAAGTCCGGTAGTGGCTGTGGTGGTGGTTCGTGCAGTGGTGGTGGCAGCTGCGGGAAATGCGGTAAGTAATCCCGCCGAGTGATGTATCCCCGTGGCGATTTAGTCGCTGCGGGGTTTTATTTTGTGCTTTGATGTCCCAAGCCCACATGCTTGCCGAAAGCATTGAATGGTTACGGCAGGAATAATCCGTTACCGATAAAAAAATAACCCCTTAAGTAAAAAAAATGTATGTTTTGAACGAAGTAGTAGAAGAGTTGAGAAATTTCCTTATAGTACTTCAAATTACAAAATAACATCATATGTGTCATTGCGAGTTCCGTTGCGGAACGAAGCAATCTTGATTTCCGAGGTTTAGATTGCTTCGCTTCGCTCGCAATGACAATTCACAGGCATTTCGTAATTCAAAGTATAGTAATTTCTCAACAAGCTCGAAGAATGTCTATTTTTAAGGGATGCGGGAGGTTGCATAAAAACAATCAATTGACACCCGACTATTTTACAGATATAGAAAAGAAAGAACCTTTTATCTTCTGCCAAAAAAAGGAGGCGAGTGGTGGGAACACTATGCGCATGTTTCGCATTCGTTGTCGGATTATTTTTTATAACCAATCCTTGCGTTGCTCAAAGTCTTGACCGCAATGTATTTGTTGCGGTCAACAAAAAAATGACGCCGTCGGTTGTGCGTATCCATACCAAAGGCAAACGCGCCATGTTGATGATTGGTGACGATCTCAAGGGATCAGGAAGTGGTTTTCTTATCACTGAAGGTCGCGTGATCACCAATCACCATGTTATTGATAAGGCAACGGATATCACCGTAGAACTTCATGATGGACGCATTGTAAGCGCGGAGGTTCTCGGAAGCGATGAAACAGTGGATCTTGCGATTCTTAAGCTCAAAGGATCCATTGATCTGGCCACTCTCGTGCCCGCACGTTTAGGTGATTCATCTGTTCTTGAAGTCGGGACCATGATTGCCGCCATCGGCAATGCGCTTGATCTGGGAATCAGCATAACCACGGGCATTGTGAGCGCGCGCGGACGTACGCAAAGGGATATAGGAGATATTGATCTCATTCAAATTGATGCCGCAATCAATCATGGCAATTCCGGAGGGCCATTGGTTAATCTTGACGGTGAAGTTATTGGCGTAAACTCGGCTATGATGTCTGGATATACGGTCACTGGCATCGGCTTTGCAATACCTATCAACTATGTAAAAGATACGCTCGACCAGTTAAGCCAAGGAAAAAAAGTCGGTACCGGCTGGATCGGAGCGCTGGTCGCAAAACCATATGAAGAGGACTACCAACTCTTTCAACTTCCGTCTCAACCCGGTGTCATGGTGACACAAATCGCGCCCAAAAGTCCGGCAGAAAACGCGGGACTTCTGCGCAATGATTTTATCACCCATATCAATAAAAATGCTGTTAGCAAACCGAAAGATTTTTACTGGATTATCCGCAATGCAAAAGATGAAGTGACACTTACGCTCTGGCGCAAAAGCAACAAACTCACGCTCTCTATGCCTGTTATTCCGGAGCCAAAACCCGATTCACCGTCTTCTTCTACGGTTCCCGCTCCGTCCGGACCGTTACAACAAAAGTAGTAATTGCAATTAAATATCCCCCATCTCAAGAGGTGGAGGATTTTTTCTTTCCTATATGCGCATGAGCGCGGGAAGCAAACAGATGAGCGCTATCAAAAATCCGGCAGCGCACCACGGAGCAACACTCCGATAAACTACCTTTGAACGCATAGCCGCGATCTTACGAGCTTCCGCGATTGAAGAACTTATTTTATATTGCAAGTTCTCATCGCCATGTTCAGTAAAAATAAGCTTTCCGTGAAATCGTACGGCGATATCGCTAAGATAGGCAATATCAGGACGAGTAAAAATGTATGATCCGTCATCTTTGACGGCAAATCCCCCAAACTGTCCCGCGCTGTCATACTCCCGAATGCGCAAGGGTTTGGTATCGTCTCCGATTGCCACAAAAAATGTAATCACAGACCGATTTGATTGCGAAAATAACTGAAGAGAAGAAACCAATTGTTGCGCCAACACGGACTCATCCCCTTCCGGCTCTCCATCGGTAAAGAGAATAATAAACACCTGACATGAATCTCCCTCGGGAAGAACGGTAAACCATTTGCCCATTGCCGAAGGAACATCTGATCCGGTTCTTCCATAGAAAGCAACATATGACTCATTGATATGACGCAGAGACGTAAAAAATAGATGGCGATCATTACTCCATCGCGGAGCAAATACTTCCGCGGTGGCGGCAAATGCCATAAGGCTTAACCGATCCCCGGGGGGAAACGACCCCACCAATGACTCAATTTCTACAAATGCGCGTTCAAGGCGCGTGCGTGTTGCTCCATATCGCTCGAGAGCAAGCATAGAAAATGAACTGTCAATGCCAATCCCCACACACGCACCCGCATATTGCACATCAGGCACAAGCATTTTATGCTGTGGGTCAGCGCGTCCTAACATACCAAACAGCAAGACCAGACCGGCAAATAACGCCGTTGCTAATCGCGCTCCGAACCAATGATAGGTCCTCTCATGTGGTGAGCCACCTAGATCAGTGAGTGATGTAAACGTACGATATCGCCCCACAAGCCACCACGCTACAATCCCTAGAGCGAGACTTAACGCAATACCAATATTGACCCACACCACATCCATCCATACCACGCCGATGATAAAATCAATGATGAAGTGCATTTAATATCCCTTTCGCATGGCGCCTTCGCCATCACCGGGGTTACTTTCTTTCTCAAGCATATCAGATCTTTCTCGACTTATGCCTTTTCCCTTCTCTTTATCTTTTTCTCGCGCGTCTTGGGTATGTTCTTCAAACACCTTGAGCCAATCGAGACTTTTTTTTGCATACGCGTCATCGGGTTGCAATCGCAGGCCCCGTTCATAATAGGCAATCGCCGCATTAATGGATCGCCGCTGGCGGCTCAATATTGAGGCATTTGCTTGTCGGAACAAAATTTCCGCGTTGAGCGCATGGCATATACTTCCGTTAAATCCACCCTTTATACATGCGTCTTGACTTTCCTGCAGATAGCGAATCGCTTGAGCATATTCACCCTGCTCAATCTTAATAGTCCCACGCAGGAGACGTTCATACGGATTTTTCCAACCTCTCCATGTGCGCAACCGTCCCAATAAGCCTGTATCAAGCATGGTGATTTGCGCATCCGCGCGCGCCACCTCATGATCCATCAGCATAGCATAGCTACGGTTAAGCGTTTCGCGTTCCCATCGCAACTCATCCCTAAGCACAAACAGACATGCGCTCGCCACGATACAGAGACACACGCATACAATATATCCCACGCGCGCCATGAGTGATCTTCTCATAGTGATATCTCCTTTGTTATCTCCCTTGCATGCGCGCCACGCGATATTGCCCTCAAAAATCCAAACATTGCGCCAACGCGCAACATAACCCATATACATAAAAACAACATGGCACACGCAAGCGCAATACTTATTGCCATGGGAGCAAATTCATGTTGTTTACGCGTGACTTCAGTAAGCAATCTACGCTTTTGCAGACGGTTGATTACCTCAAGAAACTGCGGCGTTTCGTTCGCATCACGGGCAAACAATACATCGCCGCCTGTTTGTTTTACGAGGCGCACTAAGCGTTCGTTTGCTATAAACTCATTCCCCACGCCAAGAATGTATACCTTAAGCCCAAAGCGTTTGAGCACAGATAAGAGCGCCAATGGATCCACCACGCCCATATTGTATTCACCGTCGGTCAATATGAGCATAAACGTATTGGCAAGCATGTCGTTACGACTCACCAAATCATCAATATAAGCAAGTTCTTCAGTACGCCCGCCCTTCACTTCAACGATTTCTTTTTGCAGGCGAACAATATTGAGCCGCTCATTGCGATCAAGTGTATCCCTCAAAAGCAAAGAAAAAGCAAAAAAAATACCATCGCCCATTGCGGTGCCGCCCTCTGTATGTTTAATTAAATTATCAAGCGATCCTTGAAGCCCTTTTGTGTCCGTTGTCGGCGGCATTGCAAGCGCCAAGCGCACGCCGGAGTCAAACGGCACCATGCATAACTGATCGCCCTTACGCTTTTCCACAAATTCTTTTGCCGCTTTTACCACTACTTGTATGCGCGTCGCCTCTGTCACCGCGTCTTCAACCGTATTCATAGAAGATGAGATGTCCATCACAAGACATCCTCGATGCATTTCTTCATAGATTGGCGATTGAATCATCTTACCAACGGGCCGCGCAAGCGCGAATACCCCGAAAAGAAACGCGCATATAAGCGCTGTAAGCGTAGCCCGCCAGAGATAGATCATCCATTGCGGCGGAAATGCCAACAGCCGTTCATCAGAATATATAATCGCGTGTTTTTTCTGGCTGTAAATCCACCATAGAACAACCCCTATACACACTACACCAACCAATAACATCCATGGATGCATGATATTCATCTATGTATCTTCCTGTATAATTGTTAAACAACTCATTGTTTTGTTTGACTATAGCGTAATGTTCTTAATGTAGGCAAGGAACTAATAGTGAGTAACACCCAAAACGTCATTCTGGGCAGGATGAAAGCGGTGAAACGAGTCTTATTCGTTATCAGTTCAGCATAAAAAAATCGTCCCGATTGAGGGACGATGGAGTATGCTAAAT
>CAYHZE010000004.1:18749-27872 GCA_964361015.1 uncultured Candidatus Saccharibacteria bacterium
ATCAGTTCAGCATAAAAAAATCGTCCCGATTGAGGGACGATGGAGTATGCTAAATAAATTTCCGCAAGCTATATTGGGCTTCTATGAGATTCATTGCGTCATCTTCACTGGCGCGTCCCTCGCTTAATGCGCAGAATCGCTCAAGTGATACGCGAATACTGATCCGATTGATCAATGAAACCTTTAATGGAGTTTCCATATACTTCCAAAGCGCCACGGATTGCGCTTCTGCTTCTGAACAACCATACACAAAGCTAAGATAACGCCGGAATGATTGCTCGCAGGCAATGACGAGATCGGGACTCACTGTTCTGCCTGCATATTTCATCAAGCGAACATGTGATTTCCATATGCTACGAGCCACAATCCTGCGATATATCATGCCATTGCATATCATAGACCACACATATATCACAAGGGGAACCAGAATCGCGCTCATAGCCACTCCACCCAATACATACATCGCATTGGTTACCATATTCTCCATTGTTTCGGTTCCGAATCGAAATTCAGATGCAATGGCACGGCGCGGGAATACGAGCGCCGGACTTCCTACTTCTGCCATCGTAAGGATTGGCGTAAACGTGAGCGATTGTTCAGGCAATATGATGGTACGTATCATATCATCTGGCGGCATGCGATATTCAAGTTTGTATAACGGCGTGATCACTCTTATGCGCGGAGCAGAACCAACCGCCGCCGTGGAATGAAATACTGCCGTATACATCAATTTGTCTACACGCGCATTCCCCTCATTGCCTAACAAAAACCGGACACCTTCATTAGACAATGGAAATGTAAACTCATGTTCCGGATGACTTATAAGCTCCACATCCGGCCTTTTAACAATAGTCAACACCACGCGAATTTCATCTGCAATAGTTACTGCCGCGCGCGCAGGAATAACCTTCATCCATGCGCGCAACGGTACAACCGACACCGACACATCGGGACTAAATACATGCACACGTTTTTCTGTCTTATCATCGAAATCATACCAGTCAGCTTCCAGACTAATGACGGGCATACGAACACTGCCTTCGGGAAGCAATGACGGAGCTTGAAACGAAACCACTAACGTTTCCTCGTCATAAATTAAAGTCAGTGGATGGCGATTTTTATGCACTGCTCCAAGAAACGTAAAAGGAGAGACATCCAGACCCGGCGCTGACCCCCACCTTACTTTCACGCTTTCAAAAAAATAGCGCACTGTGTAGACAATATCAAATTTTTCCCCAGGCACCACAGAATCAGACATGGTATCAGATAACACCCGCGCATCAGTAATTGCAAAAGCGTTATTAATCCGCACATATGCAAATTCTGTCGCTGGGCCCACTGCATCATCCCTGCCGTCAGATGCAAAAAACCGATACATCATCTGACCCCTACGCGGTGAAATAATGCGCGTGCTCAAACGATAGCGCTGGCTTGTCGCGATCACGGGCGGATCAGGTACTTCCATAGCAAATCGCTCATGTATCTCAAAAATGCCGTTTTCATTGAGATCAATCCGCAGCTCCACGCGTTGCGCTTTATCTCCGTCGCGGTCTGTATACATCACCTCAAATGTAAACATATCACCGCTTCTTCCATTGAAAGGCACTACTCCATTCTTGCTATCAGTCAAACGTGATGAGTAATCAAGTATCGGCGGTGAATTGCCTTCATGATGCCATGTTGTACGATTGCCCAATACTGTCACGCGCATATGCCTACCTTCTTCCCTATCCTCAATCACGATAAACCGATCGGACAGCTTGACATGCAATTCAGCATGAAGCACGAGCGAAGGAAAATCACCAACAAGAAAAAAAAGAGTAGTTGATTTAAATCCAATAGGCTCATCGAATTTAAAAAAGATCGCGGCTTGCACGAAATCAATCATACTTCGGCTTACTATCTTATCATCAGGATCGGGCTTTTCATTACCATTCATGTCCCTCACCAGACGCATTTCACCTGCCGATGAAAGAGTCATATTTGCAAGATTGCTTAACTCAAACGCAATAGACGTGAAGTAAAAATTCTGACTGCTTGTTTTCGTATCGTACGCGGGGAAGTGCCTTAACTGTAGACTATAAAGAGATGCATCCATTGCACTGCCGGAGCCAGTGAATGCATTTTTGGTCGCACTGCCCTGATAAACATTAATGGATATAAACGAAACCCCTATATACGCGCCATCGTATTGCGCAGTTGCTATACTGACTAAAAAATAAAAGAGCGCGCCCCCCACTCCCATGAAAAACAATCTGCCACTTTTCATTGACTTACCTCCGTCGCACAGTTCTCAAAGAAATTTGTTCTTCAAACATGCGAAACATTTCCACGAGCCGTTCAAGACGCTGATCCGACGCATCAGAGGTTTGCAAATGCGTCCACACCGTGCGCCCTTCATGCTCAAGACGTTCAAAAAACGAACGGATACCAATCAATGCATCATTATGACCAGTAAAGGCTAACCGCACCTTGCGCGATTCAATTCCTTGGCAATAGGCAAATCCCGCAGGACCTCGGCGATCTCGCGGGTCTTCCGTCATGATGGGTATTACTTCATGGCGGCTCAATAATGATTCAAAATCTTCCTCCCACTCAAACAAAGAAAGAAAATCTGATATCACGCATATGAGCGTAGGAAATCTCAACTCCCATGAGAGATATTGCAGTAGTCCTTTGATGTCTGTTGTCGCGTGGTCGCGCGGCCCAAATGCCATAATTTCGGTACGCGCTCGTTCGTATGCTCGCCCGTCCGATACAGATATGCGCACCCACTCAATACAGTCGCTGAATAATATCAGCCTAACCATACAAGATTTCCGCAATGCGGCCTCTACCAACACGTCGACAATCTCTAATGCAATATCACGCTTAGAGGGAAATCCACTCATAAGCATTGAATTACTTACATCCAAGACAATGCACACCGGCACACTACGCTCTTGTTCTCGGAGACGCACATGCATTTTTCCGGTCGCAAGCGTACGTGGCCAATCAATATCTCTGCACGAATCACCTATTGCGCGCTCGCGCACATCGGCAAAATCTGTACCTCCGAGTGCCGCAATACTTGAGGCAAACATACTGTCTTGTTCAAGCGTGGCAATAATACCCGTCACAATCTCCACAGCGTCTCTCGACGAACAAGGTATGTCCATATCAATATCTTCCTTTCTCTCGCGGAAGAATATCCGCGAGGAGAGAACTTCTCGCAGAGGTTGTTAAATTTCTGAAATCTGGCGCAATAGCTCGCTCACTACCTGCTCCGGCGTAAACCCCGGACCGTTCCTATCATTACTTGCGCGCGGCATGAGTGCAATGCGGTGGCGTAATACATACGGTGCCATTGCCTGCACATCACGCGCAGTACACTCTTTTCGATTCGAAAGAAATGCATACGCGCGCGCGGCGCGCGCCAAAACTTTTTCCGCGCGCGTGGACACACCTGAATGAATCACCATATCAAGTCTATGATCTGTATCTTTCGTGCTTCTCAACATCATTTCTCCATTAAACTGCGGCCGTGTGGCGCGACACAAACGCACCACAAAACGCGCCATACGCACAAACTCACGCGAAGGAAACAGTTCACTAATGAGAAATCTTAAACGCATTATTATATCTTTTGTAAGATGACTCGTTAACTCTTCCACAAATGGCTCATCGTCATCCTGCAAGACAATCTGCACCTCGTCCTCTTCGCAAGGATATGACAATGGCATACTAATTAAAAATCGATCAAGGTTTGCCTCGGTTAACGGATATGTCCCCTGCATGATTTCTTGCGGATTTTGAGTTGCAAGCACCATGAATGGATTACTCAATTTCATCAATTCGCCATAGGCAGTGGTAATTTCATATTCCTCCATTCCCTGGAGAAACACTGCCTGCGTTTTAGGGCTCGTACGATTTGATTCATCCCATAGCACTTCTTCATTAAAAATCGGACCCCTAAAAAACTGCAATCCGCCACGATACTTATTAACCATGTCATCAAGCCCAGGCAAATATTGCCCGAGAATATCATCCGGAGTAAGGCCGGGATTTCCTTGTACACGACCATAGTTTAATCCCGAAACCGCAGCCATTGCTTTCATTAGTTTAGTCTTTGCCTGTCCGGGCGTGCTTTCCGCGATCGCATGCCCGCGTGCCAAAAGCGCTACGAACAAAAGATGAATCGCTTCATCCATGCCAACAATCACGCGCTTGATTTCCGATTTTGCCTTTTGTACATACATCAATAATTCATTTGCTTCAGCCCACAATTCGCTTTTTTCAGAATCCACAAGATTCTTCCTTGTTAGACAGGGATTATATATAGAATGTCAACGAACTCTGCCGCTAACGTAGCAAAAAATAAACCACACAGCAAGAAACAACAAAAGAACTTTCACATTTGTCTTTTCTGTTCCCCTCCTAGTATAGGAGGGGTTAGGGGTGGTATTCCTTTTGCTCACTCATACCTCGCTCCCCGCCTCCCCTTATGCAAGGGGAGGAGTCAAACGCGTGAGTCCTAATTTTAATGAAAAAACAGCAAATGTTGTATTTGAAGAGATTAACATCTACATCCATGGCGCGTAAAAAAATAATCGTTTTACCACAAAACCGCCAAAAACGGCAATTTTCTATTTACAAAAATTAAATCCCCCAAAAAGGAGGAATAAAAAATAGTTAGGACTTACGCGTTTCGTTCCTCCCCGTAAACAGCGAGGAGGTAAGGAGCGAGGTAGTTCCCCGACTCACTCTACCTCCCCTAACCCTAGTATAGGAGGGTTTAGGGAGGAATACAGGCGGGTTTTGGACTGTGGATTTTCGAAAATTTCAAAAATTCACCAATGCCATTCTTTTCCTTGCCTCACCCACCGTGCGCGGAGAAGTTGAAGGAACTCCCTTTTATGATTAAAACCATATGCTAATTATAGTATGTAGAACCAAAGTTAGCAAGTGAGTATACTAAAGTTATCAATATGAAAAGAGAAGTTTTAATCAAATTTGGTCAAAAAGTCCGTGAAGAGCGTGCGAAATTAGGTTTATCGCAGGAAGAACTCGCAAGTCGGGCAGGCGTTCACCGAACTTACATCGGCATGATTGAACGTGCAGAAAAAAACATAACGCTTGAGAATATAGAGAAAATTGCAAAAGCGTTAAAAATAAGTATTTCCGAAATCTTTAATTAATATGCGTAGAAAGTACATTTTCAGAAAACAGAAAAAACTTACCTTGCGAGGAACTAAAGAGTCCGTTGATCTTGATATCGAGGTATTTAAAAATGCCATAGGTCTTTTTGATAAAAAAATCCATAAACTTACTGAAACAGCGGAGGAACTTTTTGCAACGCTTGGCATGAGAAATCTCAGTGCGTTTGTTGGGGAATTGTTTGTTGCTTCATTAGCAAAATCCTCCGCCGGGCTTCTTGTTAAAAATCCGCATCAAGATGGTTATCCTGATTTGTTAATGATGACAGATGAGGGCAAAAAACTTTTTGCTGGACTTGTTGAAAATATGCAGGATAAAAAACCATTTAGCGAATTTGCTACTGGTGGCATAGAAATAAAGGCAACCTGCGGTAGCGTTCCTACCCCCGCAGTTTTGAGTAAAAAAGGATTGCGCCGACCAGATATAGGAGATCAAAGAGCAGGTTTTCTAACTGGCTATGACTGGAAGGCCCATCATCGTGAGACTAATAATTTAGTTGGTATAGTTTGGGATTTTTTTGACGGAGTACCTACAATCGTTGGGTTGTTCTTCGGTTCAAATTTGAAAAAAGCGGATTGGGGAAAAATAGTTCAACCAAAAAAAGGTGGTGGAAGAACAACAAGCGTTTCAATTATGACCCGATATGGCATAAAAAAAATGTATGATGGTTGGGTTGCTGTACTGGATGACCAACGCTATATTGATTTCTTCAATAAATTTAATGGTGGATCAAACTCAATTGATCGGGCATAACATAAACTGCCTCTTTATTTAAACATTTGAGTAGGTGCTGAATAATCAAATAAATCGCTTTAGGCGGTATACTCTCCCCGATGACTTCTCGAATAGAAGTATCTTTCGCAATTTTTCCATCCTCATGTTCCCAGACATATGGAAATTGATCTAACGTGTGAAGTTTAAATGCCTCATAGAGCGACAAAACTCTGTTTTGCTCGGGGTGTAGTTTTTGGTCGCTACAAGCATAACTAAGATTTGTTGTGAGTGTTGATGAGGGTAAATCCCACGCCATTCTCTTATACGCGCTTGTATAGCCCGACATGATTCTTAGTTCTCCAGTTTCTTTATCTTTTGCCGATGGTCTTGGCAAAAGCTCATTGCACTTTAAGCAATATAGTGGGGTTGTTTTGTTTGCTCGGTTAATCCCTTCGTGATCATGGGTAGCACCATGTGTTGGATTTTCTTTATACTCACATTTTTTATTTATGCATTGGTTATCAAAAGCCCCTTTTTCATCGGGAGTATTTTCTATCCACCAGTATTTAATTGGGTCTAAGACTGAAACTCTATGAAAGGGAATTGTAGATTCTGCAAGTTTTTTATTTTTAGCATCTAACTTTGGCAAATCAGAAATAACATCTCGCACTGTTATCCAAGGGGATACTTTGACAGCTCGTTTTGAGTGTGTTCTCTCTGGAATGAGTGAGTTATTTCTGTATAGGTATTCTTTAATGTGATCTAGGCGAGAAAAAATTGTTATGAGACGGCTTCTTCTTTGGGGAACTCCGAAATCTGCAAACTGTACCACTTCTGCCTTTCCTGCATATTCAGAACCTAATCGTCTTTTTACATATTCAATTACATTAACGGGATTTTCATTTTCGTCGAGAATGACCGTATTTTCCATTTCTGGAACATTCTCAAAAAGAACAACCTTTGGACGAAGTTCAAGAATAATATCGAGAGTTGGAATTATAAGCTGATTACGTTTATCAAATTTTGATTTTGTACCATTTCGAATTCCATTGAGCAATTTTCCTTGTCCATTTTTTGACATTCCCTGACATGGAGGTGTCGCAAAAATGAAATCAAGTTCGTCACCACCGAGTAATTTTTTAGTTGTTTCCGAGATTTCATTTTTCTTTTCCCAAATATCGCCCTCTATCATTTTTGTTTTGGGAAAATTGCGACGATGCAAAGAAACTCGATCACTCAAAAGTTCGTTTGCTACCAAAATATCAATATCGCTTGCCTTGATGGCAAGGTCTCCGATACCCGCTGATGAGAATAATGTGATCGCTTTCATATGCTAACTATAGTATACATTGCTAACAAATTGAAAGCAATTGAAATACTGTGTATAACTTATTATAATCTATCTAGTTTGGCATTGGCGAATTTTTGAAATTTCCGAAAACCTCCAGTCCGAAACCCGCGCGGATTCCTCCCTAAACCCAGTATGAGGAGGGGAATAAATCAAACGCGTAAGTCCTAAATAGTATTAAATTCTTTAGAATTTTTAAGCCTTTGGCAGATAAATCTTTTTGAATGAGATGTCTCTTTCCTTATATCTTTTTTCCATTATATCACAGGTAATTTCGCCTAGGTTCTCATGAATTTCGTGGTTGATGGCAGTAATCTCTTCTCCAAACCATGACGGCGGATTGAACGCTTTAAGCTCACCCACATTATCACATTCCACTTCCACTCGCGCATATCCCTCCATTTCCTCTACATATATATCAACCTCACAGATGTATGTATCAAGAGGATAGAAAAAACGCTTCTTTGCGTGCCTTCTTTTTGTTACGGAAAAAAGAAGCCCGAATTCTTCCTCATTTAACGGTATGACGTATTCCCTTTTTTCTTGCTCGGAAATATATTCCTTTTTTATAATTTCGTACGTATCTCCTTTTTGACGGATTTTAAGTACGTTAATATCATTTGATAATGTCACGTCACCAATTTTAATATCTATATGTTTGAATTTCAAAAGGTCTTTTGGCAATTCTTTGAGTAGGAAAACCCGCTCTCTTTCTATATTGTCCATAATTCTATCTTGATTATTATACTGCGAGATTAGCACTTTTTCATTAAAAAACAAAAGGGTTGCAGATGAAATCGGTTACGCAATGGGGCATTTGCCAAAGATGTACTTGCCAATACTTACAATTTTCCCGTATTCTAAAGATTAGTGGACTCAACCGAACTTATTTTTTTAAATGCACTCAATGGTATCCCGGGCGTGGGCATCGCGACATTACGGTTGCTTAAATCTCGCATGGGAAGTTTTGAGCGTGCATGGCGGGATGACATCAGCTCGCTTACGTTCGGTGCTTTCCAAAAACCAATCCAACAAATCATCAATGCGCGCGCCTCGCTTAATCTGGAACAAGAATTTAAAAAACTTGAGCGCCACGGGATTTGGATGATTGCCGAAGATGATCCATGTTTTCCGCCGCAACTTCGCGAGATCCCCCACGCTCCGCTTTTTCTCTATGGCAAGGGAGAACCCTTTGATGCTAATCGCGTTCATGTTGGCATTGTCGGTACCCGCCGCCCCACTGCTTATGGCAAAGAGGTAGCCGCTACTATCGGCGCTGACCTTGCCCGCCACGGACTTACGATCGTCAGCGGGCTTGCCGTAGGCATTGATACTATTGCCCACGAGGCGGCACTTGCCGCGAATTCCCCCACCATTGCCGTCATCGGATCAGGCCTTGATGAGCGTTCACTTTTTCCTCAACAGAATGCGCAACTTAGCCGCCGCATTACAGCGTCCGGCGGCACCGTGATAAGCGAATACGCACCAGGCACGCCCCCTCTCAAAGAACACTTTCCCTTGCGCAACCGTATTATCGCAGGATTATCTCGCGGCGTATGCGTGATAGAAGCTCGGGAACGATCCGGCGCACTTATCACCGCACAATGTGCATTGGAACAAAATCGCGACGTATTCGCCGTGCCGGGCTCTATTTTTTCCCCCACATCTGCGGGCGCCAACCTCCTTATTCAACAAGGAGCAAAACTGATTTTTCGCGCACAAGATATTTGCGAAGAATGGAATATTAAACCAATCGTGAGTCTGAATGCAATATCAAATGCCAATCTTGACAATGATGCAAAAATTATGATACAACTTCTTGAACAAGAACTGACCGTAGATGAACTTCAAGAAAAAACAAAATT
>CAYHZE010000005.1:0-27551 GCA_964361015.1 uncultured Candidatus Saccharibacteria bacterium
TGGTTTTTGCTCCCGCGACCGAAGGGAGCGGACGAGGCGCGCGATTAGTCCGTTTTCTGTTCAAAATAGGTTCGCGCAAAGCAGAGTAATACAGCACCAAAATCAAACTTTCCGATTTTTCCCCGACAAATTCGACGGCGTAAAGCGCCGCGTATTAATTTTTTTTTGCTATTCAGAACGGAATTGTCGTGGTGCCGGTTGTTTTTTCAAGAAGTGTGGTGAATTGTTGTTGGCGTTGGTCAATAATACGGATTGCCTCATCAATATCCTCGGAGGTGAGAGAAATTTTTTTTGATTCCTGCACTGATGTTGATTCAATAGGAGCGCTGGATTGGATAAAAAGATATGCATCCCATGCGAGTACGGCAACAATACATAACGCAAGCACTTCCACGCCGTATGCCAGTATCATGATTTGCGTAAAGCGGATACGGCGAAGGAATTTAAATTTTTGGAAAAATTTTTTAATAATCTGCGGGGTATTCATTAGTGTGTTGCCACTCTCATGGTGAGAAGAAGCCGTGTCATAGTTGATAAAACACTTTGTTGCCGATTGAAATGTATGGGGATATCCCGCTGAAATGAGATATGCGTGATGTTGATCTGATAGGGAAGCTCTTCAATGAGAGCAAGCATGGCACGCACGTCTTTTTCATTGCCCTGTAATGTGGTTTGAAAGAGCAATTCTCGCACATCATTTTTTTTTTCATTAACGGTAAGCGCTACCTCGACATCGGTGATGCGTCCAATTTGTTCGATTGTTTCAATAAATCGGAGAGGACGCTCGGCATCAATGGCAATATACCGGATGCGCTTGATGTCTTGGGAACGATTTTTTATCACATTGGAAATTCTTACCATGTGGCTGAACTCTTTTTCACCAGAAGAAATTTTGTCAGCGGAGGATTCAAGCATACTGCGATAGGCGTATATATTGTTTGAAATGATGACAAATGCACATACGAGTGCGGCGATGAGCGTCACAAGTATAATGGAAGCACTAATAAATTTTTTACGCGGCGGCATCTGCATAATTTAATTTTACTTAACAGTTCCTCTCAAGTTGAAATCAATATTTGCCTCTTTGATGATATTCGTAAGGGGAGACGCAAGATCCCTAAAACGTGACGAATCGCGTAAGTATTGTTCAAATGCAAGAAGATCATTACGCGCGGCGGCATTGCCGGCAATAGTGATGCTTCCATTT
The DNA here is from genome assembly GCA_964361015.1 of uncultured Candidatus Saccharibacteria bacterium. Lineage (GTDB taxonomy): Bacteria > Patescibacteriota > Minisyncoccia > Sungbacterales > HO2-52-23 > CAYHZE01. The sequence continues at coordinate 1,208 of CAYHZE010000005.1, forward strand.
TCATCAATGGTGAATTCCGAAACAATAATGCCGGGTTGGGGTGCGGCAAGCAGGTCAAAGATGTCCAACGCCGCGCTTGAATTATCCGCAGTTTGGCGGAGAGAGGAAATAATCGCTTGTATCTGCAGTGTATCGGATACAATTTTGCCGTAGTCTCTTTTCACTGCCGCCTCTTGTTGTATCGCGAGCGTGTTTTTGAATTCGTTGTTTTGAAAATAAAGAGGAAGGTAAGAAGGAGCAAGAAGCGTAATGCCGATTATAAGGGTTGCAATAACAGTAATGCCGAAAAACTTGATAATGCGAAGTGATTTTTCAAGAATAATGGCCTTCTTTTCTTCTTCCGGCAGAAGATTGGTATGAAGCATATGTATTACAGATAGCCCATAGGAGAATTAGTCCTGACGGATTTCCCGCAATGCGAGTCCGATGGCGGGAGCGAATGCAAGCGCTTCACGCTTGGTCAGCGGAGGGATGCCATACGCTAATTTTTCATGTATGACGGAAAAGGGGTCGGCGCGTTCAACCGGAACTTTAAGTATGCTTGTCAGATACGTGTCGAGTCCCCGTAGATTTGCATCTCCTCCCGAAAGGAGAACGCGCGCAATTTGCGGTGTTGCGCCATGCGCATGAGTCGCATGCGTGTGATAATAGGAAATCGCATGCATGAGTTCGTCGCTTATGACGGTGATGACGGGAGCAAGGGCGGCGAATACTTTTCCGTCTGCTTCTGTTTTATCAAGCCCCACATCAATCTTGATCCGCATGGCTTCTTGTGCTCCGACCTTTAGTTGCGCGATAATATATTGCTCAAACATGGCGCCACCCGCGTTGATTGTGGAGGTATGAAGGGTCGCTCCTTGGGCAAAAATAACAAAACTTGTGCGCGTTCGTCCTATATCCACAACCATGGTTGCCTCGGGATTGTGGAGTTGAGGGATGCATGCGCGGACCATTGATTGGGATTCAAGTTCAACAGCATAGGGTTTAAGTCCCGCCCCCTTGACGGCGCGTAGATATGCATTAAGTATATCCCGAGGGAACGCGGTGATAATGACATCAAGATGATCTTGGTTATCCTGCAGTGGTTCGATTATTTCATAATCATAGGTGACTTCTTCCAGAGGAAGCGGGATTTGATTTTCAATCTCCCAACGGATGGCATTGGCGACATCTTCGCTCTTCACACGTGGAATCTGCACGGCGCGAATAAAACTTTTTTCTTCAGGCAAAGAAAGAACGACAAATGGGGACGGCAGATTTTTCTTTTCTTTTATAAACCATTGCGTAAGAATTTCTGTGAATTTCTCTTCATTTTTGACCTCCCCGCTTGTAATAATTCCTTCCGGATATCCAATCTCTCCGTATGTGCCAATGAGAATCTTATTTTTTTTCGTGCTGTTAAATGACAGATACTTCATGCTTAGATCGGAAATATCCAATCCCGTGACGTGAAACTCAAGAATAGGCGCTACCTGCGACGCAATAAATCCTAATTTTTTTTGCACAACTTCTGTTGCCATAGATGGAGTATACCATGTGAGGGAAAATTTTGTAGTGACATCCATCCTCACATAAAAGACTCTTAACAGACCTTACAATAATTGTTTAATTTTCTTCCCAAGAAATGGGCTTATATTGATCAGATGTCAAAGGAAAACTTGGCGGAGGCTCATATAGTAAATTTCCATCATACATAATGTTGCGTGTCGTATAACCCGTCCCATCTGTATAGGCAAAGCCATAACGTTTATTTGTTGCGATCATACCCCAAAGCGTGAGTGTGTTTCGTACATGATAAGGCGAACATCGTAGTGAGAATGGCGATCCCCCCGGAGCACGATAATAATGTCTTCCGACACGTCCATTTTGGGCAATAATCGCGGCATCAATCCGTAATATATCCTGGCTCACCATACCCACGTTCATATTACCTTGTGCAATCAGACCGATAACATCCGATCCATCATTTAAGGTATAGAGAAGATCACTGTTTACAATAATATTTTTCGGATTTAAGGGATCCAGTGGTATAGAAGCGGCAATAATATTCACACGCGCTCCGTCTATCAAGCCGTTAACAAATACATGATCTTCAAGAAAAATAATGCCATTTACCGGCATAGGGTAATTTCCTAGCAATGTTTCAGTTTGGATACTCCACGTTCCCCAACCAGGTTGAGGGGGGCTCGTGTTTGTGCATTGACTTGTGGGAGGAGGCACTAAACTGGTGACACGAAAAAGATTAAACGTATCACTACTGAGAAGTACCACATGATATCCTTGTGATCCAGAATTTGCTCTATAAAATCCGTTTGCTTGCGCCGCCGTTCTCATAACGGCAAGGTCAAAGGTAATAAGATCAAAATCAACTACACCCACGCCGGTTTGCCGCCCAGCCGCAAATACATCAGTGCGCGGAGGAATTGCGGCTGGAGGAAGCGGATCAACGGGCGCAACATGGGTATGGACACCAAATTCAGCGGGCAAAGGCTGGTGATCGGGATCAAGATATGAAATAACAGCACTTGTTACCTCACCCTGTGCAAGACCGTCAAATCGAATCCCTTGATTTGAATGAATCTCGCCAGTGATTACCGTGCCGATTCCAAATCGCATGATATTATTTGCCACCACCGCATATTTTGCAATTGACGGTTTAGCAAACTGGGCAGTAATACTGCGCGATACCCTTGCGTCCAAGGTAGTCGTACCGATTGATCGTACGGTGACTTTGGTTGATCCCAGTAATGGCGGAGTAATGGTAAGAGAAAATTGTCCGATGAGATTATTATCTTTATCAAAAAAATTATGAAAATATGGACCAGGAACGCCCGTGCCATCTTGAAAATCGGTGGGGGCATGGGCAAGATGCCAGCGATAGTAATCAATGCCAGCCTCTGCTACTTGCAGTGCCTGTTCGCGAGAAAAAGTATCCCGCGATGATCTTGAGTTCAATAGGCTCCAATTTGTCAATGCCGTTAACATAAAAACGGCAATGGATCCAAACACAATAACTTGAATTATGATTTGACCGCGGCGAAATAACGAGATGCGTTTCATAATCTTAATTACTTTTTACATTCCTTAATGAAATTTGTGTGATAATCGTAAGGGCGCTTGGCGGCTGTGGTATATCTTTGTCAATGATAAACGTCACTTTGACAAGCCGAACTGCGTTCACGTCTACCGGATTGCCAATCGGAGGAGTTGTTCCGTCGTAATTTGTGTCGTAATAGGTAAACACAGGAGTTGCACCGTTGACGATATTGCGTATCAGAGTAGTAATGACTTCATTGGCAACGTTATATGTCAATGGGTTGCCCGTTGGTTTAATAACTCCTTTTTGAAGCATACTTCCATTCAAAAAATATCTCACGCGCTCTTTGAGGGCATCATTATCAATATTACTATAAAATATAAAGGAAGTTGCGGTGGCGGGCGGTACAATCGGAAACGAGCCAACGCTTGATTTCGTTGCAGTGCGTATTTCAGCACTCATTATTTTGAGCGCAGTCCGTGCTTCCTGCTGTGCGCTCAATGTATCTGCAAAAAATCTATTCATTGAAAAAATAGATTTTTGGAGTGCGCCCACTGATATGCCCATAAGTGAAATAACAAAAATTGAGACCATGAGCTCAATCACGGAAAAACCGCAATTAATACTGCTTTGTTTTTTTATCAAAAATTTCATCGTAGTCTTAGAAACTGTTGAAAAGTCCATATCCTACCGCGATTCCACGGCTCTATCTCTCACTATGGCGCCAAAATTACCTCCTTTTGCTCCCACGGAGAGGAAAGCGAGATTGTCTCGGTAAATGTCGTATACCCTATTTTTGAAACCGTTATTGTATAATTACCGGCATCCAAACCATTAAATGATACTTGCCCCGGTGGTAAGCAAGAAGAAGTATAGGTGAAGGAAATATCAGAGATTATTGGCGTCCATTGAGTATCTGCAGTCTGTAGAAATATCTTGTAGCGAAGATAACGAGTGGCATTGTGTATGGGGTTGATATTTTGGCTTGCGAGCGTGTAGTAGGTGGCTCCTGTTCCGTCCGGCCCCAAAAAATTCCATGTTGCGTTGTCATTGTTGGTAGCAATCTGAAAACGGATACTGTCGGGGCCAGTTTCAACAGCTTGTGATTGCGGTTGCCAAAGGATTTGCCGAAAATTACTTATAGCCCCGGGATCAAATGTAGAAGAAGTAAGAATACCGGACGGGGCATATATGCCAAAAATCTTGCGTAAACGCAAATCGCCTGGAGGAATTGCAACTTCTATATTTCCATCATCGGAAAAATATTTCGAGGGATTAATGAAATCAGTTTGCCCAGGGCCTCCGGACCAATCAGTCTGGAGCATAAAACCTTGCCCCGTAATAAGCGTGACATCATATGCCATACCTTGCTGTAATTGCACAGATACATCAGATAAGGGAAGTTGAGTGGCAGAGTCTTTCACTATGACAAACAGAGTTTGCGGATCTTTTGGCGCCAAAATTAATTTCAAGTCTTGTGTGATGTTTGCATGAAGCGCCATCGGAAGCAGAGGAATGGTTCCCCTAAGATCATATACGGCGTTTGCAATCGCGATATTGTAGGTATCATATTCAAGATTGGCGATGGTCTTTTTTCCGGCTCCATCAGTTGTATGAGACGCGGTATACTTTATAACATCTGGAATTGTGCCAATCAGTTTTGTTCCTATAAGCGAAAAATTAATGTCTGGGATTGCGGCACATATTGTATTAATAGTTGAAGCATTGATGGTGCTTGTTTTATCAATGGCAAAACTGATTTCGGTTAATGCTTGAGTGACTACTGTTGCATGGGGCTTTGTAGGGTTTGGATTATCAACAGCGCCCACCGTATAGGTTTGATCCGTTGAATATCCCGGTTTTGAAACATTGATTTGATAGGTTTGGAATCCCGGAGGAGCATCAACTACTTGAAGTAAACCTTGATTATTAGTTGTGTCGTTAATAATAAAAGCTGGAGCAGTATCCACAATTTGCACATCAGCTCCCATGACAGGCAATCCTGCTTCGTCAAATGTATGGATGAAAAGCGCGCCATTCATTGATGCTGACTCAAGCGCGCGTGGTGATACTCGCGTGGTAAACCGCAATGGTAAAAAACGTTGGCATGTAGGACACTTGATAGTTATTTCTACAAGCTTGTGATCGGCGGGCGAAAGATCATTTGGCGCTCCACCAAAGGTTCCGTCAAAAGGGTCATCAATATTGCGAATGGTGGCCAAAACTACAAAAATTGTTCCGTCACGCGTCAGCGATTGAGATAAGGGAATTTTTCCTGCTGGTAAACCGCTTACAATCCCTACATCGCTATACGGTAAATTGCGTACGATCTCAAATTGTTCATTGGCTAGCGCGGTAGCAGTAATTTTGAGACGGGAATTGCGTATTACATTTATTGCCACGGTATACGACTGATATATACTTCCCGCAATAATCATAAAAACCGCGACTCCAACAAGAGACTCTATAAATGTAAAACCTTTTGTGAGAAATAAGATATTTACGCTCCGCATATATTGAAAAATTTTTTTAATACTCGCTCGAAATCTGGAAATTGCAGTAGAAAATATTTACAAAGTCAGGTCTAATAATTGCCGCGAAGCGCTGTGGTCGCGTAGAGCGTTGTGGACGCGATAAGCGGCTGTGCGTTTGACGAAACGCCAAGAGTAATCTGTATCGCCTCCCTCCCTAGTCTTTGAGAAATCCGCGTGATGCGAAATTGTGTTATTTGCACCGTGGCAGAGGAAAGGGTGGTTGTTTCCTGTCCCTCTTGGCGCATGAGTAATCGGTTGCCATTGGTCCAGATATCAAGATATGCAGTCGTGTGTTGCGGTGGCACATCAAGCGGCGTGATGAGCGATAATTGTCCGTTATCATCGTTCAAGCGGCTTGTGGGCGCGTATATTTCTTGGGAATAGGAGATTTTTTTGGTGATAGTCTCTATAATCAGGCGGGCATTGGAAAGAACTTCCCGTTGTACGCGCGCGTGCTGATAGGTGGAAATAATTTGAATAAGGGAATTGGTAATAAATATACTGATAGTGCCGAGCAGTCCGACGTATACTATGATTTCAATGAGGGAAAAACCATGCCGCTTACGCGAAAAGCGAAAAGCGAAAATTGTTTGTCGTTTGTTGTTTTGCATGTTATTGCAGTGCATATACCTTAAATCCAAAATCATATTGATCAAGCTGTTGTCCTGCATCAAGGGGGTTAGACAAGCGTCCAATATAACGCCGCGCCGCACCCCCACTGTAAGGACTTGGCGGTGTTTGAAGATATATCCAATTTATTGAGCCGGCCGAACCGCTTGCCACGTTAGTAGAGGAAGGTATACTGCGTAACACAATGTAGTAAAGAGTTGACGCGCTCAAAGAAATTTCGGGCGCAAAACGAAATTCAACCCATGTGGCGGGTGATGCGGCAATACTGGACCCGGTAATAAGGTTTGAGGTGCTAAGTGCGGCGCCCGTGGGGGTTGCGCGAATTTCTGCGTATATATTGGAAGGTGATGGCGTGGTGCGGCGGATCAATGCATCCACGCGCGTAACTTTTGGCGCGGCGGCAAGCGTGGTGAATGACTGCGCAGGATCACCATTGCCGATATTGTTTGAAGGAAAACTAATAAGATTGTTATCCGTACCTGCGCCCTCATAGGAAATTATTTTTGACTCTGTGGTTCCCGCCAGCTGTCCCTGAAAATTTGTAAGATACATAACGAGCTGAATGTTTTTACCCTCCCAACTCACGGTTACCGTTATTTTTCTTGTTCCATCGTCCGGAGTGCCGCTGGAGGCAATATCGTCGGTGCCGTTGCGAAACACTTGGCTAAATACTATTTGTCTTGTATAGCGATTATTAAAAAGGCCCGGATTACTGGTGCTCATCGTCCATTTACTATTGACGATAACAGGATAATAGATCGTGCCGTATACAAGCGGGACGATATTGTTGGTCCACGATTCATCACGTACCGATCGCACCGCCTCCATTCCTTCCTGCGCAAGCAAGACTGCTTCCAGGTTGTATTGCTCGGCACGAAGGAGCCGGACGGAGAGAATACTTACCTGCAAAAATCCGGCAAGAGTCGCGCTTACAATCGCAGTAGCAATAATGATCTCAATAAGTCCGAATGCGTGCATTGATTTTTTTATGAGGAGAAGGCGTATCATTGTTTTGAGGACTTATTGCATAATCAATAGGTCCAGTATAACAAATTTTGCGTACAGAGGAAAATCATTATGAGCAAATTCTCGCGAACTTATGCCATCTTAATCACGGGAAAAAAATTATTGCGTATACGATTCTTTGAGCGTTTTGATTCTTTGATAAAACTCCAAAGATCGCTCGCTTGCCTCTCGTGAGGAGATGTTGGGGAAATCACGGAAGGCAAGGAGGTCGTATGCGCTATGTTGCATTATCAAATCATCAAGTTTTTTAGTAAATTCTTCTAAATTTTTATTGTATATATTGATTTGTTTTTCCTCTGAAGAGCTAAAGAGATTTCCCACCTGACTAAGGGGGGTATGCGGGCTGATAGCTTGAATTTTTTTTAACATGAGATCAAAAAATGGATTGCCGCTTTCCCACAACGTATGCAATTCCGTAAACGAAGGATTGATCAGTCCTGTTACTCCTTTATTAAACATTTTTTCTCCCGCGGTTTGTATGTGGGGAATACGTTCATTCAGTTTTTTTTGAAGGTCTCCCATAGTTGTTATTTTGTTTTGATCCGAGGTATCTCGGCCATACATATCTTTTATTACATCTTGAAGGTTACTCGCTTCTTTCATAAAAGAAGCGAGTTGTATGGCATGTGCATGTTGCGCCTGCAGAAAAGCAAGGTAGTCGGCAAATTCTTTTTTCATGTTTACCATGCGCTTAGGCGCCTGTATATGCATAAGTCCACCTTGCATTGATTCAAGCAGGCCTATTCTTTGCTCCAGAATCTTAAATGCGCGTTCATAATCCGTTTTATCTTTTAAGGATGATGTGTCTGGCTGAAGTCCGATATGTTCCAGTTTTTGATATAAAGAAATTATGAACGCGGCATACGCTTGAGGTTGGTATATTTCAAAATAATAAAAACTTCCACCGCTTATGGAAACAACGGCGAGAATAAGAAATATAATCAAAAATGTTTTGAACATCAGCGGCCTGGACCTTTAAGGCAATCTTGTTTGACGTTGGGGCTTTGAATCTCTTCGCAGAGCGCCGGATTATTGCGCGAGATATTGACGTAGCAATAATCACGCGTATTTATATTGGTAAGTTTTTTACAAAGAGTCCCGTCGCCCGTTCGAGAAGCGTAATTTGAAATGCAATTATCACGGTCATTGGCAATGCTAATTTTGTCGCAGGCCTTTGCATCTCCCAGTTTTTCGGCAATTTGCGAATAACATCTGTCTTTGGCATCTGTCGGCGCGCTTTCGCATATATCCGCCTTTCCTTCTTTTATGGCCAGCGTAGAGTAACACTCGCCCTTAAATTCGGATGTTTTGATATTATTGCAAATCGCGGCATCATTTTTTTCATTCGCAAAAACTGTATAACAAATATCTTGAGCAATATAGGAGCCTATGCCGGTATCACCCGAACCTATTTGTCCGGTAAAGAGAGGCAATATACCGCACACCTCCACCCCCGCTTGTTTGCTTGCTATAACCGGCCCTTTCTGCGCAAAATAAATTGCGGCTCCGACAGAGATTAAGCATAATATGACTAACATAATGATAATGGTGTTTTGATTCATATTAAGAAGGTTATTTTGGCATCGCGGTCGTATGTTCACCTAACCACAGATGAGCATAGGGTTATGTTAATAATGATCAACTTGCGGCCTATGACGTAAGAGTATAACGGCCGCAATCAGCGGGAGAAGAAACACAATGGTATTGAAAGTAAAATGAAGGTATATTCCATCAACGAATTTACCAAGAATACCGGGGCAAGGCTCACAGCCTGTTTTGAGATGCATGCTCACTCGAATTATATGTTCAATGATATGATACCCTTGGATAAGAATCGTAGTTCCGATGAGAAATAATATCGCTTGCAAAGAAGATAATGGCGGAGGGCTCCCTTTTTTCAGTATGACGTATGCAATACATGTAAGACTCAATAGTATCAGATATATCCCATTAAAGATCAAATGATTCCATTCAAGATTGAGAAAATAAAGAATCCCTCCTGATTCTTTAATGGGAAGCCCATGCCACCAATGTTGATAGACTTGCGCCACATGCTCGGTGTAGTGAAAAAACTGTACAATGAGGGCAAAAGAAAGCAAATAACAAGCAACGCGATTCCACCATAATAAATCTTTTGGGTTTAATAAAAGCATGATTATCAAATGTTGAAGGCTCAATCTCCCATAGCTTTGCTATGGGAGATTGATTAGACCTACTGCGTAATAATTTTCGTCGCGAAATTATGCTTTTTCGAGCGAAAACAACGAAACGCGAGGAGGTGAATACAGCGTATTCATTGACGAGTGGTGAGTTGTTTGTAGCCGAAAAAGCATAATTGTAGCAGAAAGGTTATTACGCAGTAGGTCTATTATACATGTTCATGCATTACGGACTCATCCAAAAGGCAGTGGAGGTGGCGCTCATGGAGATGGAGCTCGTATATGCGGATCCTGTAGAATCGAGCAATGTTCTCTGATAGTCTATCGTCACGTCATATTTTTTGGCGGGATCAAGCGCCGGCCCGTCGTATGTTCTGAAGCCCTGCGTATCACCAGGCGCGCTAAGGCCGGATGCGGAATAGATGGTGCAAATATATTGGTAGGTGTATGTGTAGCCTGATGGATATGTGTATGTGTTGGTGCACATACTCGTTACCCTAATTTGGTATAGTTTTTCAACTGTACTCGGCCAGTCCCGAGGAATCGTCCATCGAAATGTTGGAGTTGGAGTAGCCAGAGGAGAATCAATGCTCAAGGGACTTAAGAGAGTAACAGACTCAAACACGCGGGTCTTCGTGTTTACGATAGACGTTTCCATGCTGGCGCTATCAACTGCTTTTAATTCATACGTGTATTCCCCCAAGGGAAATTCCGAAGCTGGGGCATAGCTCGTATAACGGACATTCCATGAAGGAGTGGGATACCAACTATAACAAGAGACATACAGATTCCATTTGCCCGATGTCAGATATTGATTGCATTTCGGAGCTGAAAAGGTACCCACTATTATTGGAGCAATTTCTCCGGTTTTTTGCTGATAAAGTTTATAACTTATGGCAGTTGGGTTGGTGGACGTTGCATAAGGAAACGAAATCTGGGGCATATAAGTGCCTTTGGAAACACCCCAGTATATACTCGGAGTGCGCGGAATAATAATAAAGGTATCAGACTCACCATAGAGAGCGGGGTTATTATTATCAGAAATACGAATAGAGTAATCCGCTCCCCCTACCAAGTCCGTTGGTACCAACCAATAATAGTAATAACGTCCCGCTTCAGCGCTTTGCGCAAAACCGGCAATTTTTTTAATAAAGACTCCGCCCTTATAAAGATTGATGGCAATTGTTTTGCTTACGATCCCAAAGCTGTCCCAGCCTGTGGTATAGGTGCCTCCCGGATAGAGTTCTTGGCGAGATTGAGGATACACAACCTTAATAGTGGGTATCTCGGCTCCTATTTCAGTCCTCACATCAAATCGAAGGAGAGGAATAACACTATTGACCTTATTTGCATCCTGGACTCTTAAGACCGAATCAAAAACTCCTGCTTGTGTTGAGGCTCCAGAAATTACGCCGGTTGAAGAGTTAAGAGTAATGCCGGGCGGGAGGGCTCCAGAAAGCACGCTCCATGTATAAGGGGCAACTCCGCCATAGACGCTGGCATATCCATAGGAAAGCGGTGTCCCCACTTTAAGAAGCGTAGGATAGTAGTAGGCGTAGGAATTAAGGGCATACGGTTCCCATTTGACGGTTTGATCAAATAAGGAAAGTGTCTGGGAGGGAACGCGTGGGATAGCGGGGAGATTTAATATCGGAGAGTAATATACATTGCCTGGTTTATCTTCAATGCGCGCCCATACATCCGCGGCTTGCGGGATAGCTTTCCAGATATATTGTGAATTTGTAAAGCCGCCGTAATACCAAACATTGCCGCTTGATTTTCCTGTTTCCGGACTGCGATAGTTTATACTTGACCGTGTCGGAATGTCGGAGACCGCATAACCCCAATCTACGGTAGGCCAAAAAGAAAGTTCACCTAAATTCACTTCTCCAGAAGACACAGGGAAGGAACGTGACGGACCTACTAAGGGAAAGTTTTGAACATAGGCATAGAGCCCCAGAGAATTTGATCGGATACTCCAGTATTTATAATCATAGCTAGGTGGATATGCCCAGAAGCTGTGTCCCCGAGAAAGAAGTATATCGGAGGTAGTGGCAACTATGCTAAATTCGCCAGTGGAGTTTGGAAGATTGCTATACCAATTATAGGAACCGTCCCATGTTTGAACCTTAGTGATAACCGGTGTTTTGTTGACATAATCGGTAAATTTACCTTTTATTGTCATATAAGAGGGATATTGGACAACCGCAAATGGACCGCTAAACCCACGGATAGAAGGATCTCCCGCATCTACCACTTCAACCATATAATCCTTGCCAGTCGGAAGATCAGCCGGAATCCCGACTTTGCGATAGAACCATCCAGTAGTGTAAGAAAGACTGCTCCAATAATAGCTCTGTGGGACATTTATCGCCAAACTGCGGTAAAAAAATCCTCCTTTCCAAAGATTGATATTGACAGTCTTGGAAAGAATATTGGTGCCATACCAACTCACCGGTCCGTCAAATCCTGAATACCAAATTGAGCTGTTCCACTGGTCGCCACGTGGCTCATAAACTTTAATGCTGGAAGCCGCCGCCACAATAGAAAATGGTTTGTCGCTCGTGTCGCTTATAGTCGGCAGAGTTGCGTCAGAAATTTTTACTTGGTAATCGGCGGCCTCGGGAATATCGCCGGGAATAGTCCAATTGGTAATGAAAGCGCCAGTCTCTGCGGTTTGCGCATACGACGAATAAATCGTACGGTACGAAGCATTGTTCTTGAGAAGTTCAATTTTTACATTCTTGCTTTTAAGATCAATGGTAGCCCAGCAGAGAATGAAAGCTGAATTTTGCGAACCAATCTCACCTCCGTTGGGTACGACTACGGTGAGAGTTGCCGAGGGGCTTATGGTAAAGGCGTTATTGGAAAGATCCCAATTTCCCGCAATGTCCTGCGCGTCATTCCAAATCGTAAGCAAGCCCACTTCATCTTCCGAGAGCGCCATCATTTTATACCGTCCGGGCGTGACAGGGGTGCAAACAGTTCCTGCGGCATCACACACTGTCTTTACATTCCAGTTGACTGTGCTATTTGGTTTGGTTGAGGTTGCAATCCAGCCCACAATAAACGCACTGGGATCGGACCCTGCCACGGCACCCTCTTCAACGAGAATAATATCAACTCTGTCGGTGCCTCCTGTCCAACTCAACGTGAAATCAACTCCTTGGACGAGATTCTCCCCGCCATTGGGAAAGACAACCTGTACGGGCGTGATAGATTGAGTTCTTAAGAAAGCAACTTCATTGGAAGTGCCGTTTACATTTGTAACAAAAATTGAGCACGTTTCTCCAATTTGGCATGTAGTTGCCATAGGTACGTTAAAAGATAATGTTTTGCCATCCGCGGAAAAAAGACTACTCGCGGCCACTGCTCTCGCGAAGCTGACGGAATTTCCGCTTGCCGTAAATCCGGAACCATTGATGGCCACATTGGTACCCACCAATCCTTTAGAAGGAGAAAGGCTGGTAATAACGGGCTTGGGCGGAGAGGCAACGTTGAAAGAAATCACAAAATCATCCGTATTCGCGTTGCCGATGCTATCCGTGCAACGCACATAGTAATTGTATGATGTTCCATTCACAAGACCGCTTATGGTTGAAGAATGGGCAGTGCCGCCGGTGGTTGCAAATTGAAGCGTCATTGAAGCATAGGCAATGCCTGCGGTAGCGGCGTATTTACATGTTGCATTTTCATCGGTGGCAAGCGAAAGCATGACATTTCCTGTGCCATAGGCAAGTTCTCCTGATGGCAAACCGTTTGAACGAAGCGGGGCAAGAATATCGGTCGGCGCAGGGGGTGGCGGAGGCGGAGGAGGAGTTGGCTCTGGTAACGGAGAAGGCGCGGGAGGAGTAACGGGATCAATCTCCGGAGGAGTAAGCACCAATTCCGTAAGTTTAAACGGCTTAGCGTTTGATATACCATTGGCATTCACCACTTTAATGGGGCAGGCCTGCTTTGAACCCGCATGGCAAGGGGTGTCAGAAGTTAAAATAAAATCAATTTGGGTGTTATTGTCATATGATTGCAGGCCTGTAGCTGCGATTTTCCCGCGTATCATAATAGAATTGTTCTCAAGCGTGAATCCTTTGCCGGTGAGAGTGACGGTAATGCCGGCTGATCCCGAGGAAGGAGTCACGTCAGTAATTTTGGGAGGTTTTTTCTTTTCGCCTGCCACCAAAAGCAGGTTGAGAACCTCTTTGGTTTTCTCGTCCACCTCACCCGTTTGTTTGATACCTACTTTTTCCTGAAACTTGTTCACTGCTTTTTCCGTCTGATCGCCATAAAATCCCGTTGCAGGTCCGTTGGGATAAATTTCGGGAAAATCTTTGAGAAATCCTTGGACTTTTTTTACATTCTCATCAGCATCACCCTTTTTGAGCGCTTTGGTAATCTCAACATCTTTCAAGGGTTTGGGCAATTCATCCGGACGTTTGGGAGATGGCACTGTTACTCGAAATTCGCTCGGCTCAGCGGCAACAGCGAAAGAATCAGGTTCACTTGATTTTGAAGGGACATTGCTGCGTAAATTTGCAATCTTTGTTCGTATGGTCTGCATCTTTGCTTGAAATTGACGAAGCAAATCAAGCCGTGCAAGCGCTTCAGTACTGCCGGGCTCTGCGGGACGCGCAAATCGAGATTTCACCGCGCTCAAATCATTCAAGAACTCGGCTATTTGCGCCTTAATTTCTGCGACAGCACTGCTCATCGGTGCCGCGAATGTAGGATGCGCGGATGCAAACAACATCGTCCATGCAAGCATGGTAAAAACAAAAAGAAAGATTATTTTCTTTTTCATATCAAATTCCTGATTAAATTAATAAAAATAGATGACAATGATTTTATTATATAATGAAAACAACATGTCTGGCAAAAACGCACGTTATACACAGATAACTTCTCGCACCTATAACACAAAGAGAGGACTTACGCGTTTGACTCCTCCCCTTGCATAAGGGGAGGCGGGGAGCAAGGTATGAGTGAGCAGGGGAATACCACCCCTAAACCCCTCCTGCATCAGGAGGGGAATAAAAAACAAAATCTGTCTCCTCCCCTTGCATAAGGGGAGGTTGGGAGGGGTATGGGTTATGGATATCAACTTTTTCTTTAGGTTTTTGCCCTCACCCATACCTCCCCTAACCCCTCCTACATAGGAGGGGAATAAATAAAAGATGCGCGTGCGTAAGTCCTATTAAAGTTATTTCACCTCCTGCCAATTAGTTATATTAAATCCGCCGGAGGGACCTGAAGAAAATTTGGCATTTTCAAGGCCGGATTCGTAAATAAGCGTTGCATTATTTTCAAGATGCACTTTATATCCGACAATCTCGGTGACCGTCACATTATTATGCAGATAAATTAACCCGTTTTGCGCATAAAAGATCGCGCCTGATGCGTTGTTATGAAGATCAATGGCAGAGTTATGGTGTCCGCCTCCGGCGGCGGTGGTCAAAAACATGAAATAGCTTCCGGCAGTACCTGAACCTTGAAATACGCCGTTATTTTGCAAATGGATCCAGCCGTCATTGACGATTACACAGGAATCTTCGCCGTAAGATGCCGCGCAACGTATGTTTGATCCGTTGCTTATATCAATATTTCCGCGAACGTAAATCGTTCCGGTAATTGTCAGCGTTGTGTTGTTGACGCCCATCAATAGATTGCCGGTAATCTCTTTGGGCCCCAGGCTTACGTTCGTAGTAACAGAATAATCGCCTGCAATCACGCCTCCAAGGGATGCGTCTTGTTTCCAATTCGTAATAGTGCTTGCGGTAATGGGAAGATCAATACGCGGCGGATCAGTCGGCGGAGTCGTGGGGGTAGTTTGAGAGCCGATAATTGCGCAATCACTTATTGCGTTGTATGACGCATTGCCTCCTATCGTACAATTGGCCATGGAATCAACATTGATATTCCCCCCAACCACTCCATTATTCAATGTCACTGCATTTGCATTGCCCCCTACGGTTACGTTGTTCATGGTATGCGCGTTGGCATTGCCGCCCACAGTGATGGTGTCAAGAGAATAGCTTGCCACGCCCATATAGGTGCGGAAATTAAGATCGCCGACAACACTACTCCAGCCGCTCAATGTGAAATCCGCCGATTTTTTTGCCAATCCGCGCGTATATCCGCCTGCGGAGTCATTTCCCCATATGATATAATTCGCATTATTAGTCGCGGCGTCAATGACCAGCCAGTACGTCGTTTCTGCGGTAAGTACTGGCGCATTAAATAGAACAATGCTTTGCCACGCATAGGAAGTTGAGAGCGCGCCTGCGCCTATAAGACCGGTGGCGAGTATGTCAGTGGGATTTGTGCTCGGTGAGCCGCCGCTGTCTTTGATAAGGCTCAGCATGGCATTCACCGGACTTCCTATTTTTTTGAGATAGAGGTCAACTTGGCTTATTGCGCCACTCACGCTTGGCTTAAAAGATTGCGCCACGTCTACTTGCGGATTACTTGCGGAGCATATCGCGTCAGTGCATCGCGCAAATTTGAGATCGGCATTGGTGGAGTCGTAGTAACTTATCCGCGCAAACCCGTCGGAGCCAAGGGCAAGGGAGGTGTGCTTCCCCACCGTGCCTGCGCTATCGGCAATGGAGATATTTTTTGAACTGCATGTGTCGTTAAGACATTGTGCGAATTTTAAGTCGCCATTGCTTGATCCGTAGTAACTTATCCGCGCAAACCCGTCAGAGCCAAGGGCAAGAGAGGTATAACTGCCCACCGTACCTCCGCTATCCACCGTGACAATGCTTTTTGCCGTACAGTCGGCATTGGTACACCGAGCGAATTTAAGATCATCATTGGTGTCATCGTAGTAACTTATCCGCGCAAACCCGTCAGAGCCAAGGGCAAGAGAGGTATACGCTCCCACATTGCCTGTCGTATCTACGGTGGTAATAACCTTTGTGGCGCAGTTGGCATTGGTACATCGGATCAATTTGAGATCACCATTGGTGGCATCATAATAACTCATCCGCGCAAACCCGTCTGATCCTATTTTTGTTGAAATATATTCGCCTACATTTCCGACTGAATCAATAACATTGATATTTTTTGTACTGCAATCAGCATTCGTGCATTGGGCAAATAGCACATTGGTATTGGAGTCATGCCAATAGCCGATTCTTGGCAATCCATCAGAACCCATTGACACAGAGCTGAAATCGCCTACATTGCTTGCCGTGTCAACGGACGTAATCGTACTGGATGTGCAGTTGGCATTGGCACACCGCGCAAGTTTGAGATCATCTTTGCCGTCGTCATAATAGCTGATCCGCGCAAACCCATCGGAGCCGAGAGTAAGGGACGTTACTTCGTCAATGATTTGCGATGTGTCAAGCGAAACGAGATTTTTCGTGCCGCAATTATTGTCCATACAGCGCGCATATTTAAGGTCTTTGTTGGTTGCGTCTACATAGCTTATGGCCGCGAGATCATCACTGTCCAGAGCAAGAGATGTATATTCGCCAACGCCTCCTCCTGCGTCAACTACGGTGATAATGTTTCCGCTCCAGACACCCACGGGAGTATCCGCATTTTGTACGGTCCATGATTGATTGATACTCGCCGGCGCGCCAGCCGCCACAAATGCATCTCCGGTAATGACCGCTCCTGTATCTCCCGTTATGGATCCGCTTGAGTATACGCTTCCGCTAATGCTTGAATTGTTGTCCATATCAAGCCCGCCCTCGCCCACCTGCGCGCCATAAACAAAGCTCACGTCTTGCGTGGTTATCACCAGCGTGGTTTCCAGATTATGCCGGAACGCGCTCTGTTTTCCTTCGGATCTGATAGTCCGATTTTTACCCGATGACGTCACTGTCACGGCTGTTGTCCCGTCTCCTACGCCGAGCGTCTCTGATGCGTCAATCTGTTTTTGAGTAATAATGCGATAGATCGCATCCTCAATGCCGCTTTCGGAAATATAGTGCGTGTTAATAGATTTGACATACGCGCGGTTTGTACCAACTTCCTGCAATGTAAAAAAGGTAAACGCGGTAATAATAGTAAGCGCAATGATGAGCATGAAAATAGTCGTCGTGATGGCGGCATATCCCCCTTTTTTGCGGAGAGCGAAGATGTTCATGGAGATGTTATACTATGAAAGACTTACGCGCTTAGTTTTTTATTCCCCTCCTTATACAGGAGGGGTTATAGATATCACATTATAAAACCGCACTAAAATTCCCGGTCGTCATGCCTTAAGCTCAGCGAAGACTCCCTTTGTTTATGCAATTCTTATAGATCCTTCGCCGAGCTTAAGGCATGACGCTACGGTGCACTTTTATAATGTGATATCTAATAGGGGGAGGTGTTCCCCTTCCCTCACTCTATACCCCTCCTAACCTCCCCTATTCTAGGGGAGGAACCAAATGTGTAAGGTCTATTTGCTTGATTCATGATTCGGATAAACACGAAATAACGTTCTATGGTTCCGATACGGTTCCCCCGAATGCGCCCACACTGACGGTGGCGCAATCAGCTTCATATGTGGCAATGGCTTTGACAAGGATATCTACAATTTCAATAGTAAGTTTTTTGGTGTTTCTCCTGCAGTCGCGGTCTACGGAAAGCACCGTATTGCTGTCAGTAAGCGTAGTGGTGTGAATGCGGAGTGTTTGGTCAAGCGCCCCGATGGGAATCGTGCCCGACCAATCGAATTTTGTTTTTCCTGCATCAAAAAATGATGACATGGCGATGTCTGTCACTGTATTGGGGTTTGGCGGATCGGCAAAGGTGAGCCGTAAGACGGTTGCGTTTTTAATGCTCCAATTAAGCGCGAAAGAACGATGACGGGTATCAATCGTGCGTACAATAGAAGGCGGGAGAAATGCAGTGGTCTGATATACCTTGCCCAGACTGTGAACGGTGACGGGAAAAGAGTTACTTGGAGCGTTAATCACGCTTAATAAAAAAGCGCCCGCTTGATCCGTTTGTCCGGTTACGCGCTTGAATATCACATCGCTTCCTCCCCCGTTCAGGACGATATTGGTGATCTGTATAGAATTGGGAAGCGGATACACCCTGATGAGCGGTGAACCCGCAAAGGTATCGCCCTGAAAAAGCGTAATCTGATTTGACTCCAGGCGTACGCCCCAGGACGAGTCATTTTCTCCGGCAAGCGTACGCGACTGCGCGAGCCGCAGAATAGAGAGCGTATTTTGAGATGACGTGGTAAGGTCGCGTATGTTGCGCGATGCGATCAATGATGCAAAGCCAATTCCGCCAAGAATAACAATAATAGAAATAGCAAGAAGGCTTTCTATAACGGTCAATCCATTTCTATGGTTGTTCGTATTCATTTGAGCGGCAATGTTTTTAACAATTACTTTGAATTTAGAATTATATATTCCCCATACTGCTGTAAATGGGTTGCAGTATGGCCATGGCAAAAAAACCAACGGCAATACCTACAAAGATCATAAGAACGGGTTCAATAATAGTGGACATATTTTTTGTGGCGTTGGACACATCTTCCTCAAAAAAGAGCGCAAGGCGCAGTAACATTTCAGAAAGTTTTCCGGTTTGCTCCCCCACCTGGATCATCTGGATCACGATATGGCGGAATATCTTGGGATGCAGGGAGAGTATTTCATTGAGTTGTTTTCCCGTTTGGATTCCTTTTGCCGCTTCCTCCGTTGCTTGTTTGAAAAGCGTGTTGCCAAGCACTGATGCGGTGATTTCAAGAGAGCGCACAATCGGCACTCCCGACATAATAAGATAGGAAAGCGTCCGGCAGAAACGGGCGGCGTTGAATTGGTTGACAAGAGTTCCGAATATGGGAAGCTTGAGGACGATTTTATCAAAGAGTTCTTTTCCGTGCTTGTTTTTGAGTATTCGCCAGAATCCAAAAATAACTCCCGCGGCTATGAGGGGGAGCAGAAGAGCATACGCTACCATAAACTTGCTGGTGGCAATGATGATCCGCGTGGCAAAGGGAAGGTCGGCCCCCAGTTCTTCAAGAGTTTGGGTGAGCGTAGGAACTACATAGATCATCATCAGGGCGCCTATGCAAAGAAGCGCGATGACAATAACCGCGGGATACATCATCGCTCCTTTCACGCGTTTGCGCAGGACATTATCTTTTTGCATTTGGTTGGCAATGAGTTTGAGGACAAGCGAAAGTTTGCCTGTTGTCTCCCCCACCTCCACCATGTTGGCAAACAGCGTTCCAAATACAGCTACATGCCCTCGCAATGATTCGGCAAACGATTTCCCTGCGGTAATTGACGTATGAAGATCTTCAATAACGCGTCGGAATTTTAGATTGGCTGTCTCTTGCGATAAGGCATCCAGTGATTGAGTAAGGGCCATGCCGGCATTTACCATGACCGAAAGATTTCGCGCAAAGAGCATTTTATCCACCAGACTGATGCGCCGCACATGCGCGATCAACTCCCCCACATCCACATGTATACCAAATCCCCGTTTCTTGCCGCGATCCTCGGCTTGTAATAATAAAAGTCCGTCTTTTTTAAGAAGTACGGCAAGAGCTTTCTGATTCTCCGCTTCTTTTTCGCCTTTCACTATTGTGCCAGTTTTTTGGGCGGCGGAGTATGTAAAAATAGTCATGAATATATTGTACCATATTTTTTCTTGAATAAAAATAATAACGGTGGTAGAGTGTGTATATTAGAAAAAGCGGAAAAAGAAATATCACATATTAGAATAATCACCTGTATCATGAAACTTGAAAAAATTTTTAAAGAAGCAATAGAGCGCAAAGCATCCGATGTGTATATCACCACAAATAGTAAACCCGTTCTGCGCATCGCGGGCGATCTCGTTATATTAGATGGCTATCCCCTCTTTACCAATGAAATGGCGCACGAATATCTTTTGGAGATCATGACTGATCTTCAG
Organism: uncultured Candidatus Saccharibacteria bacterium; assembly: GCA_964361015.1. Classification (GTDB taxonomy): domain Bacteria; phylum Patescibacteriota; class Minisyncoccia; order Sungbacterales; family HO2-52-23; genus CAYHZE01. The sequence continues at coordinate 21,466 of CAYHZE010000005.1, forward strand.
GCTGGTGAATTTAAACAAAAAAATGATATTGACTTTTCGGTTGAATTATCGAAAGTCGCTCGATTGCGGGTTAATGTTTTTATGCAGAGAAATGGCATTGGTGGGGTCTTTCGATTGATTCCTTCGCAAATACCTACCATGGAGGAATTGGGACTCCCGGAGGTATTTAAAAAAATTCCGGCGCTCCCCAATGGCCTTGTACTTGTCACTGGACCAACAGGAAGCGGGAAATCCACCACACTCGCCGCCCTTCTGAACGATATCAACATTCATACCGATGCTCACATCATTACCATTGAGGATCCTATTGAGTTCGTGTATGAGAATAATAAGTCAGTAGTAGATCAGCGCGAAGTGCATACGCATACCGAAAGTTTCCAAAGCGCGTTACGCGCGGCGTTGCGCGAGGATCCTGATGTAATTCTCGTAGGCGAGATGCGCGATATGGAGACTATTTCTCTGGCAATCACCGCGGCAGAAACCGGGCATTTAGTTTTTGCAACACTTCATACGAGCGGTGCGGCACAAACCATTGATCGAATTGTCAATGTATTTCCCGGAGAGCGGCAAAATCAAATTCGTTCCGAACTCGCAGAATCCTTGCGCGCGGTTATCTGGCAAAAATTGTTCAAGCGCAAAGAAGGTGGACGCGTGGCGGGATATGAGATTCTTTTTATCAATAATGCGGCGGCAAGCCTCATTCGGGAAAATAAAATTCATCAAATTTTGTCAGTCATTGAAACCGGCGCCAAAGAAGGCATGCAAACCATGCAGAAGTCCGTCATGGCATTACTTGCTAACGACCTTATTGAAAAAGAAGAGGCAGATGAACATCTCCCTAAGAAATAATGTGAGACTGTGGGAAAAATAGTCTTTGTGCATATTGGGCATAGCCTCGCTAAGGGTTGGGGTTGAGAAATTACTAAAACGCAGAAATAAGACTCTCCGAACGAGTCGAGAAATTTTGATTTTGAAATACAAGGAGAGGTGGCCGAGTGGTTCAAGGCAGCAGGTTGCTAACCTTTGCGCGAACCCACTTCGCACGCGCGGAGCGCGTGGTGAAGCAAGACTGAATCGTACGCGCCGCTTGCGTGGTGAAGCGAACCCAACGCGCCTCGTCCGCTCGCTTCGCTCGCGCGCAAAACCAAAAAATCCTTTCTTCTTTTGCGGCTCCCCCCAGACCCCCCGCCGAAGGAAGGAAAGGCAAGGATTTTTTTGGTTTTGCTTCGCCGCTACTATGGTTATTTTAACACAATGTGCAGAGCCAAAGGCAACACGCGAAGGCGTGGACAGCAGGTTGAAAAAATATAGAAAAACTGATAAGGTTCGAGATAATTTATGGAGATTATTCGTGGCCTTAAACAAATAGGCAAAGGCGCCTCGCTTGGTGAAATGGCGCAAGCGGGTATTTCTGTGCCGCCGGGCTTTGTAATTCTTGCTTATGCTTTTGAAAAATTTTTGGATGAAACAAACTTGAATGTTGAGATAGACGCGATTCTTGATTCTGTTAAGCATACAGAAATGCATACCGTAAAAAACGCCTCGGAGAAAATCCAGGCGTTAATTTCTGAGGCGGAAATGCCAAAGGATATAGAGCTTGAAATCCAAAAATTTTTCAAAAGTCTCAATACAAAATATGTAGCGGTACGTTCAAGTGCAACGGCGGAAGACAGTGTATCGGCGGCGTGGGCAGGACAACTTGAAAGCTATCTGAATACCGCTGAAGAAAACATACTTGAAAATGTGAAGAAATGCTGGGCTTCGTTATTCACGCCGCGCGCTATTTTCTATCGGTTTCAAAAGGGTTTGCATAAACAAAAAATAGCCGTCGCAGTTGTTGTGCAAAAAATGGTCGAGAGTGAAAAATCAGGCATTGCTTTTTCTGTTCATCCAGTCACACAGGATAGAAATCAACTCATTATTGAAGCCGGGTTCGGGCTTGGCGAGGCAATCGTGTCGGGCCACATCACACCGGATGCCTATGTTATTGAAAAACAGACGCGATCGATTGTTGATAAAAATGTCCAAACACAAACCAAGGGACTCTATCGTGCTGCGCGTGGTGGTAATGAGTGGCGCAGTATTTCAAAAGGACACGGCGAAGCACAAGTTTTGGGTGATAATGAAATTTTCGAACTTTCGGAGATGGTGACTCGTATAGAAAACTTTTTTGGTTTTCCGTGCGATATAGAATGGGCAGTCGAAAAGGGATCTTTCTACTTTCTCCAGTCGAGACCAATTACAACTCTAAAAATCTAGGAATACCGACTATGCTTGATAATAAAGAAGTAAATGAGACGGTAACAAAGTGGAAACGCATAAATATGCGCAATGTTGACGACCTGCTGGGCGTTGAATTCATTCATGATCTCTATAACAGACACGAACCAAAAATAAATTCAATCAGATTTCGCCATACGATCACGGTCTGGAAAGACGGAATCGTGAATTCATATGCGCCAGTGGATGAATGGGAAAGATTGGGAGAACTGCTTGGATATCAATACTATGCCCTGAACACTTTTATTGTAGAACAAACAAAAAATCTGTATCACCGTAAGCGGGAACATTTCCATGAGTTCATGCGGCAACTGGAGAAAACCGAGTTCGCCACTTTATTAAATGATGATCTTGCCGCACTTCTTATAAACTTCCAATCAATTGTTTTGGGTGAACTTTACGTTTTAAACTTTGTACAAATTGAGCATGGACTGAATACCGCAGTTAAGCAGATTATCAATGAAATAAACTCCGACAAGTCAGGTGCTGAAAACATTTTTGTCCAGCTCATCCAAACCGAAATACCGACGGCCTCACAAAAAGAAAGAAGAAAGCTTTATCTCCTTGCTCAAAAATGGAGGTTACTTAAAAAAATTTCTTTATACAAAAAAGATAAAGCGGAAAAAGATGTGCGGAGGCACTCTGAAAAATACGGCCATTTATATTCAGCTTATGGAGAATCCCCCAGGAGCTTTGAAGATTTCTGGACTACGTTTCAAGATTACTTACAAAATAAACAATCTCCGCCTAAAAAAATTCTTTTTCCAAAACTCCTTACTCACGGAGCAAAGAAAATACTGAAGGAATTGGGAAATGAGAAATTAAATGTTCTTATACCCCTACTGGTGCAAGGAGGAGTATTTAGAGATACAAATAAAGCCCTGCTTGGATTGAGCATTAAATATCGTTTTTTAGTGCTTGACGAAATAGCAAGACGGGGCATTGAGACGCGTGATAATCTCAAGTGGTATCTCTTATCCGAAATAACGGCTCTTCTTCGTGATTCAAAAAAATTAAGCATGGATGAGATTGAAACTCGTAAAAATAACGGAGTTGTTGTAACGCGTTACGAAGATTTTCGAGTATACACCGAGGGGATGCTTCCTGTTGCAGAAAGAAAAGAAGGGAAAAAGATTTTACGCGGACAATGCGCCTCACCGGGAATATGTATAGGTGAATGCAAAATAGTTTTTACCAAAGAAGATGCCGACAAAGTGCAACAAGGAGATATTATGGTTGCGATAGGTACAGATTTCGACTTAATAGAAGCAATGTATCGTTCTGCCGCTGTGGTAACTGAAGAAGGAGGAATATTGAGCCATGCATCGGTCGTATGTCGTGAATTGAATAAACCGTGCTGTATTGGTGTGAAAGATGCCACTCGCTTATTACAGGATAATCAAAAAGTCAGAGTAAATGCAACCCAAGGAGAAATACTACTTCTTGAATGAACTATATAATGTCTTTTATAACTTTTCCGTCTTCTACTATCCCATACGCACAAAACGCCGTTTTATTCCATCGTTCCGGTAATGTGTTGTAAGCATTCAAAAGATAGGCAAAATAAATATTTAATACCGTGCCGTGCGTCACAATAAGAATAGTCGCGCCCTTATTTTGTTCCGTGACTTTAGAAATACCATCTTTGAATCTATCAAGTGCCTCTAATCCCGACTCTCCACCAAAAGCTTGATAGGAAAGGTCAGTAAGTTGCCGCACCTTTTCTGCCTCAAACTCTTCTTTGGTAAGAAATGTGTCTCCTCGCCTAACTTCATTAAAAAAAGCTAAGGCGTGCATTTCTTTGTCGAGCATTTTTGCAATCGGCTCGGCAGTCAGAGCAGTTTTTTGTTCCTCTGATGTATAGATAACGTCAACTGTCTTCATCAGGGGGATCTGCGCTGCTTCTTGCGCCTGTCCCTCGCCCTTTTCGGAAAGTTCCCAAAGCGCGGCGTTCACTGACGGGTTCTTTTCAGTATCGGCATGGCGTAAGAAAATGATTGTAGTCGTACTCATAGTTGAATAACTATACGATATTTGTATAAAAAAGAAAGACCGATGACAACTTGTTGTGCCACCGGCCTCCTGTTAGTCCACGTCCTGTCGTGCCTACCGACCCACTAAGGCAAAACGATAACCGCTGTGCCACCAGCCCCCGGATGATATAAGACTGATGATTCGGTGCCTGCGGTTGGCGTCAAGAAGTAAATGGAAGGAGTAGGCACTCCATGAGTACTCAGGGTCATGCAGGAATACGATCGGTCCTTTCCTCTGCTCGTCGGGATGTTGTTCTCCGAAAAGAAAAGCATCTCCGCGAGTAGGACGATCAAGGCCGTTTCTTAATGCGTGCGAGAACACTTCTTGGGAACTCATGCTGTCGTCACTTCCCAAGAGTATAATCCTGTGTTCTCCGATTTTCTCGTCTTGCATACATAGAGTTTTTTTCCGAATGCCGTCCTTAATGAGAAAATTCACCTCATCGTAGTTACCAGCCTTGAGGACATCCTCTATGGCGCGTTTTTTTACGGACTTAATCACAAAAATGGATGTATCCATCTTTCTACTCCTTTCCATTGGCTAATGCCCGTAGAAGGCTTTCATACACCTCTGCGGTATTAATATTGAAGCCGAGGATACCGGGATCATAACCGCCCACTAGTTTTTTAGGTACAAACGCATCAAAGAAGATGTCTTCTTTGTGGTTTTGCATAGACTGAAACTGGGAGATGATTTCCGGAACTGGATCAACTATATAGCACCCGATGTTTATCCTATCTTCTTCTGTCGTGCGTTCAACCCGTTCCCAACCAACGACAACACCATTGCTAATATAGAAGCGTGCCCCCTTTGGTGCCACAACGCTTTTTGTAGCGAGTATTGAGATAGGTAATCCATGAGCGTCATGGAATTTCTCAAACTCACGCCACGAAAAATCACAATAGAAATCTCCAGCGCAACCAAATGTTCTCAATTTTGTAGCTAGCAGATTTCTTACCATCGGTCCTAAGGGACCCGTCATTTTAGTATCAACCTCTACCCTTACGGCCACCAGCCTTTCCAGTGTCAGGGTGAGTTGAGGATAAGTTTCTTTGCTTGACCAGATCCTTATTTCCTCAAAATGTCCCTGCGCTCTGAAAGTAATATCTCCGAGAATCGTCTTGCTATCAGTTGGAATTGGCAAGAGATGCTTTGGGAGAAATGGCCTAAAAGAAGCGATATAGGTAGCGATTCGTTCTCCGCGACCGCCTGCGCTGATATGGAGTGTTTTCATTCATTCTCCTTTCAAAGAACCGCTACGAAACCAGAAAAGGTCTCATTACCGTACGTACGTCTATGGGTAAACTACTATAAAAACCTTGTAATTACAAGGCCCCGGCAATCCAAAAGGATGCCGGGGCCATTTGGGGTGTCTTACTGCTTTTTTACCAAAGCAATTCGGACAAGACGCCCCGCCTCGAGGAACTTTTGACCTGGGGTGGCTTGTGCCGCCCCGATTGCCGCGATGGCCTGACGCTTGGTCGGGTACTCCCGATCATCAACGCGCCAGCCTCCTCCTGCACCTGTTGACAGAAAACGCACTATCTGCAATTTAAATCACCCCCTCTCTTGCTGGAGGCAATATATCACATACGTATATAGTTATCAAGTCCATGTAGGCTTGAAATTTTCTTCAAATGGGCGCATTCTTGTGTCAGAATGCAATTGTGTAGTGAACATATTTTATAGAAGATAGCATAGGGAGAGGTGGCCGAGTGGTTCAAGGCAGCAGGTTGCTAACCTGTGATCGTGTAAAAGCGATCCGTGGGTTC
>CAYHZE010000006.1:0-7364 GCA_964361015.1 uncultured Candidatus Saccharibacteria bacterium
CCGCGCCATCGATTTTTGAAAAGGTGAGTGTTGCAATTAGAGTGCAAATTTAAGGCTTCATTCTTGATTTCTAGACAAAGATATAGATTTTTTTGCATTATGAACAAAAGCCACCGCCTCTTAGTGGGGTTTTTGTGGTACTATAATATCCATGGACGACATCTCAATAGATTTCATCAAAGAAATCGGTGAATATGATGGTATCTTTGCTCGCATACTGCAAAGCAAGGGGGCGGAGCATATACATGGGGAGATCATCGCATATCTACGCGATTTGAAAGAAAAAAACCCGGAGCGCGCATATGAGTGGCAGCGTATATATTTTGATATTATCCGCCTCAAAGAAAAAATAAGCGAGCAACGCGGAGAAATTCGTATGCACATTGCAACTTATAGTGTTTCCAATGACGAATATAATGAAATTATGGCCAATGCGAATAAAGAACAGCAACATGCGCGCCTCAAACGATTTCTTGAGGAAAGGATGAGTGAAATTGAAAGTACATTGCTTGCGAGCGGAAATTTTGATAAACAAGTGCACAGCTTAAGCGAACCCAATGAAATGCTTCATATGCGTAAACTTATATATATTGATCGCAAGGATATTGCCGAAGCGCTTTCCGTTGCCCTCATTGAAGATGCAGAAAGCAAGCACATATTCCTGTCACTATTAGATGAGAAAAAAGAGACATCCCCTACTGCTTCTAGCAACCAAAAAGATCAACCAATGGAGATCATATGCGAGGAAGCTCTTAAGGAGACGACACGCGTGTTATCACGTATTGAACAGTATCAGCAAGGTGGACTACAAGGAATCCGTCGGCTCGCGGAATTTGACCGGCAAATTGTGTATATGCTTGTTGTGCTTGCATTAAAAAAACATAAATGATTTATGCGCTGTACGGCAGTGATACCTATCGCAGCCGCAAAAAATTAAATGAAATTATTGAGGCGTATCGGCGGAAAGCTGGCGTTGATATTGATTTTCATCGTTTTGATGCCGGAGAACAGGATTGTGCTCATGTGAAAGGGACTATGGAAACATCGTCATTGTTTACGCGAAAAAAACTTGTGGTGGTTGAGTGCGCATTTAGTGGCGGCATGGATCCGATGTTGGTATATGCAAAACAATGGCGGGATGCTAAGGATGAACATTTAATTTTGTGCCATGGCGCGCTTGACGCAAGCGCAAAAAAATATCTAAAATCATGGCAACCTTTTTTAACCCAATCGCAGGAGTTTGAAGAGATGAAAGGGGTGGCAAAGGAAACATGGATTTGCCAAGAAGCCGCCCATCGCGGAGTCCCTTTCTCGCCCATTGATGCGCGCCGCATCGCTACGATGACATCAGATTCATGGTCTGCGGTGCAGGAAATCGAAAAAAAAGCGGTTGGCGGCAGTACGGACATCGCGGACAACGTAGCGGCTCTCACCGTCTTTGATTTAGGGGATGCCTTTTTTACTGATAAAAAACGAGCATTGCATATACTTCATCGGCTGTTAAAACGCGGGGAAGACGATTTTGGACTTTTTTCATATCTTACCAATCGTTCGCGGGCGCTTGTGGCAATCAAACAATGCACAGAACAAAAACAGCAAGTTCCTTCATGGCTTGGCATTCATCCCTTTGTGGCAAAAAAAACCGCCGCACTCGTTGGCTCACTTACGCTCGCGCAATGCGCCACTTTCATGATTCGTTTCTTTGAAGAGGATAGCCGTATCAAAGTAGGATTATCACAGCCAAAAGATTCACTGATGCGGATGTTGACAGAAGAACAAGCGCAGACCGCATAGCGTCATATTTCCTATTGTCAACAAAATGTTTACGATCGTGAAAGATTTGTTGACAATAGGAAATGTGATATCATGATGATATGAGGGGTATGTACACTAAAAAGCAGTCAATAAGTAAATTCATTCTTGAACGAATCGCAGAAGTCGGCGAAGGCATGCTTGATGCGTTTCTACCGCGTAAGTATCCGGAAGCACGGATGACACGACATATTCTTGGTCTTGATTCGCGGCGTCACGTATCTCGGAGAACATTTTCAACCATTCTTTCCAGGCTAAAAAAAGATGGTTTTGTAGAACGGTCAGGAAAAACACGTTCTGCATTGTGGCATCTGACGGATAAGGGCAAGCAATATCTCAAGAAAGAGTCTATAGTGATTTTAAATCCTGCAAAAAAGGAAGACAAGGTTGGTAGACTGGTCATTTTTGATATTCCCGAACAGGAGCGGAAAAAACGCGATAGAATCCGATATGAACTCGTTTGTGCCGATTTTAAGCAATTACAAAAAAGTGTTTGGATAGGTTATCACCCCTTGCCCCAGGATTTTTTTGCTATTCTGGATGATTTGTACTTAAAAGGAAAAGTGCATATTTTTAGTATTCAAAATGAGGGAACAATGATGGATGATTGATTGTCAACAAATACTTCACGATCGTGAACATTTTGTTGACAATAGATTATAGATGGAGGATGATCGCATTTGGTTTTTTTGTATAAAAATTCCCCCAAACGGGGGAATTTTTATACCTATTTATGATTGGGTTTTTCTTGTGATGCGCGACTTAATCCGGCTTGCTTTATTTTTTTTGATGACATTGGTCTTTGCCGCTTTATCCACTGCTTTATAGAGACCGGAGAGAAGTTTTTGCGCGTCAATTTGCTTGCCCGCGAGGGTAAGCTTTTTGATGTCTTTAAGGATTTTTTTATACGCATTGGACTGCGTAAGATTGCGCGCGTGGCGGCGTCCGGACTGCCGGAGAGCTTTGATAGCTGATTTGGTGATTGGCATATATATAATATATAGCGGAAAGGCGAGGAAAAGTCAATGAAAAATAAAAAAACACCCTGCGTGTCATGATGATCACGCAGGGGCAAGGGTTAAAATTTATTGAGCAGGGAGGAATTGCGGCGCCGATTTGACCATGCCGATAAGGGCGTTGATCATGTCTGGCGTTACGACAATGGGGAGGCCTTTTGTCTCCAGACCTTTGCCGAGGCCTTCCTGCACCTTCAGTTGCGCTAATGCCTGCAGAACTGGCAGTACTTCAACCAGTTTTTGAGCCGCATAAGAATCATTAACAGCTTTCTGGATCTCTTGATCAAAGGTAAATGTGTCCGCCCAACCAAGGAAGTCCAGAGTTATGCCGACAGAGGCAAAATAAGTAGTCGCCAATGTCTTGATGGTATCGAGGATCATATTAGCTTCTTCGTTTACCTTGTCAAAGGTACGCACAGAAATTTCGGTGCATACCAAGCTCTGAATTTTTTTACGTCCGACATCATCCATGACGTCGGCGAGTTTGCGGCTGTAATAGACCGAGGTAAAAATGATCTTCGGGTCATTTCTCTCGCCTACTGGAGCTAAGACGCCAAACCGATATAAATACTTGGCCGCATTTGACTCTAGCACTGATGCGCCAGCCGCGACACCAACTGATACATTGAGACCATCTTTGCTCTGGCAGGGAAAAGCCTCATTTTTATTTGATGTGCCTCGGTCATGGGCTGACACCCATTCCCGGCTAAAGGGCGTACGATCAACAATGATCAGTCGTCCACTAGGAACGTAATAATTAAAGAAACTTCCCGAACCACTCAACTTGACGTGGGGCACAATGAACCGTTTGAGAGATACTTTATTGGCATTAAGGTATGCCTCGGAGTCCATTTGTGCTTGACTTTCTTTGTTAGCGCCAGCGTCCGGAATCCAAAAAGCTGATTCATTTGGCAAAATAGTATAGGCCTCGGCCCAATCTGTTTTGTCGTAGTACGCATGGGACTGTTGCGGAGTTCCGAGGAGCGCACATAACACCATGCCTGTGACTACTGCGACCCAACCCATCTTAAGATACTTCCACCAGATCATCGCAAGGACGATCAAGAGGACTAATGCCGGGATACCCAAGTTGCTAAAGAAATTCATTCCGTACTGGGCGATAACATAACTGGTATCGCTATTTTCGAGTTGCTTTCCGGCGATTTGACCGGAGAGGATTGTGGCCACCGGATTGAGGGCGAAGTTAATCGCCCCATACATAAAAATGACTACTACTGTGGCGATAAGACGGGATGCGACGCTCTTCATACACGCACTCCTTCCATTTAGTTGAACGCTAGAGGGCTACCATTTTTTGGCAGTCATAGCCAGAAATTACCGAATTTTCAGTACCTTCTGGCTATGACTACTGGAATCAATTGTTTAAGAGCAGTATGTATACTATATATTATATATGTATAATATGTCAAGTGTCTTGTCTACTTTTTTCAAGACCACGGATCTTATCCCTCAATTGCGCGGCTCGTTCAAAATCGAGGGTTTTGATGGCTTTTTTCATTGCGCGGTTCAGTTCTTTGAGTATTGCGGCGGTGGGTTTGTCCGAGAGGAGGTCGCTGTCGGATTCGGTTGGCTTATCAAACAGCGTGTTGCGGATTTCTTTTTTTATTTGTGCGGGCGTAATGTGGTGTTTGCGGTTGTATTCTGTTTGAATAACGCGGCGGCGGCTTGTTTCGTTGATCGCGGCTTTTATGGAATCGGTCATGGTATCGGCATAGAGGATAACGGTGCCATCGGTATGGCGCGCGGCGCGGCCGATGATTTGCAAAAGCGTGGTCTTATTTCGTAAAAATCCTTCTTTGTCCGCGTCAAGGATGGCAATGAAAGAAACTTCAGGCAGGTCAATGCCTTCGCGTAAGAGGTTGATGCCGACGAGTACATCGTGGTCACCGATGCGCAGATTGGTCAGAATTTTGGTACGCTCCATTGTCTTGATTTCTGAATGGAGATATTCGGCATTGATGCCGGCCTCTTTGAGATATAAAGAGATATCTTCGGCAAGGCGTTTGGTGAGCGCCATCACAAGGGAGCGTTCTTTTTTGGCAATGCGTTTTTTTACTTCTGCCATCACGTCGGCGATTTGGTTATGCGTGGGTCGGACTTCTATGCCAGGATCTACAATGCCGGTGGGGCGGATGATTTGTTCAACCACATGCGGTAATGATTTTGTTATCTCATACGGTGCCGGGGTTGCGGACATATAGACAATGCAGGGAATTTTTTTGGAAAATTCATCAAACATAAGCGGACGATTGTCCATGGCCGACGGCAAACGAAATCCGTAGTCAACCAATACTTGTTTGCGGCTTTTGTCGCCGAAATACATGCCGCGTAGTTGAGGGATGGTGACATGCGATTCATCAATGACTGTCAAAAAATTATCGCCGTATGCGTGGTGGAAATAGTCAATGAGCGTGTGCGGAGGCGTGCCGGGCGCGCGAAATTCAAGTTGGCGTGAATAGTTTTCAATGCCGTTGACATAGCCGGTTGATTGTAGCATTTCCATATCAAATTGCGTGCGCTGTTTGATCCGCGCTTCCTCAAGAACTTTTTGCGATTTGCGTAATGCAGTAATTCGTTCTGCAAGTTCATTTTTTATATTCGTGATGGCAAGACTCAAGCTATCTTGCGGGGTGACAAAGTGTTTGGCCGGAAAAATGCGAACTGTTTCAAGCGGTAGAGATGATTCAAAACCAATCTGAACGCGGCGGCGTTCAAGTGATACGATGCGGCCGCGTTCCATACTGACATCAATTGCTTCTTCGCCTGACGGAAGATAAATTTCTATTCTATTTTCCCGCACGCGAAAATGTCCCTGGCGCGGGTCAAGGGAATTGCGGATGTATTGAAGTTTTATTAAGTGTTGCAGTAAAGGGGCGCGGGGAATTATTTGCCCCTTGCTTAGATCAAGCGATGCGCGATCATACGCCTCCGGATCGCCCACGCCATAAATGCAAGAAACCGATGCCACAATAATACAATCGCTTCGTGATAACACAGACGCGGTGGAGGCGTGGCGCAGTGCGTCAATTTGTTGATTTATTTTTGCGTCTTTTTCTATGTAGGTGTCAGTGCGGGGGATGTAGGCCTCGGGTTGATAGTAGTCATAGTATGATACAAAATAATGCACTGCCGCATCCGGAAAAAAATCACGAAATTCTTGATAGAGTTGCGCCGCAAGCGTTTTGTTAGGCGAAATCACAAGCGTAGGCATCTGGGTCTGCTGGATCATGTTGGCAATCGTAAATGTTTTCCCTGATCCGGTTACGCCCAAAAGCGTTTGATGCTTGGCATTTGCACGAAAATTCGCCACAAGCTTTTCAATAGCTTGCGGCTGGTCGCCGGTGGGTTGAAATAGGGAGGTGAGCTTGAAGGTTGACATAAAAGAAAGTTTAGTATATGGTCATATGAAGTAATCAATTTTCCATGGTCGCTGACGTATAAGGAGGAGGGAGTGTTATGTCTGAAGTATTGGAAGGGGTTTTTATAGCGCAACAATTGGAGGCATACCAGTATTTTATGAGAGTGGCGGCGCGCTTTCATTCAATCAATGTTCCAGAAGTCATGCCCCATGAAGAATTTACACATGAGGCGCTTTTCCTCATTAGTGCGTTTCAAAAGAGTTACCCATTTCTTGATCAGGAGACGATTCACGTTTTTAATGAGAAAATTTGTGATCCTGTCCTTAAATTTCAACGCAACAGTTGTTTGAATGACCGTGCGCGTCGTGATTTATATGATGAACTATACGATGGTTTGACTATCCATGTGCTACCGACGGCAAAAAAATACTTGGACAAAAAATATAGCTATTCATTCGAAAATGAAATTAAATAGGTAGCGTTAATGATATCCGCCGAACCCGCGAGGTTCGGCTTTTTTCTTTTTAAGAAAAAGGATATGCTACTGTTATTGTAGCGCAGAAAATTATGATCGCATTTCTCGAAGGCACAATTGAATTAAAAATGGAAAAATTTGCCGTGGTGAAAGTGGGAGGGATTGGCTACCGCGTGTTTTTTAATGTGGACACATTGCAAAAAATACCAGAAAAAGGAGGAAATGTCAAAGTTTGGATTCACCATCATGTGCGGGAAGATTCCGAGGATTTGTATGGATTTTATTATTATGCTGAGCTTGAGCTTTTTGAAATGCTGATTAGTATTTCAGGCATCGGGCCACGGGGCGCATTGGGGATTATGGCGATAGCGCCGGTGGATACGCTTAAAAAAGCGATTGCCGCCGGGGATTCTTCTTATCTTACGCGGGTGTCGGGTATTGGACGAAAAACCGCGGAAAAAGTTATTCTTGAATTGAAAGAAAAAATGGCCGGTAGAGGTGTAAACATAGAAGCGCCAGAGTTGAAAGACGAGGCAGATGCGATTGACGCTTTGGTTGGACTTGGCTACTCACAGCGCGAAGCGCGCGATGCGCTTGCCGGTATATCGGATAAAACCATAAGTCTTGAAAAAAAAGTCAGTCAAGCATTGAGACAGCTTGGGGCGAAAAAATAATAAAAAA
>CAYHZE010000006.1:7464-24924 GCA_964361015.1 uncultured Candidatus Saccharibacteria bacterium
GAAAAAAAAGTCAGTCAAGCATTGAGACAGCTTGGGGCGAAAAAATAATAAAAAAGATTTATCTGTTTCTTCCCCTAGTATAAGGGAAGTTAAACAGTGCCCTCCGTAGTTTTACTGTGCGCTTCCATAGCTTGAGCGAAGGGGGAGCGAAGGAGAGATGGTGAGGCATATCAACTTTTTCTTTAGGTTTTTTCCCTCAACCATACCTCCCCTAACCCCTCCTAATTTAGGAGGGGAATAAGAAATAAAAATGCACGGATCATTTCTTCAGTCATCTGAATGGGAACAGATACATAAGGCAATGGGACGGAAAACCTGGCGCATCGGAGGAGTGTTGCTTGTTCGGCATAATCTTTGGCGCGAACTCAATTATTTATATTGTCCACGGCCGGAATTTAATCACATTACGCCTGGCAAATTTTTTTCCGAAGTAAGCCGCATTGCAGAAACAGAAAACTCCCTATTTTTTAAAATAGATCCAGGGGAAAAAATTTCCCTTGAGAACATTGATGCGCGGATGAGATCCGATCGTCCGTTACAGCCTCACCAGACCGTTATTCTTGACCTTGCTCAATCCGAAGACGAAATCCTTAAAGCAATGCGCGAGAAAACGAGATACAATATACGTCTTGCCGAGCGCAAGGGCGTTGAAGTGGTGAAAGTAATTCATCGGGACGCGAAAGAAGATTTTGCGATTTTTTGGAAATTACTTTCAGACACCGCAACGCGCCAAGGGTTTTCCGTGCATCAGAGAGCATACTATGAATCTCTTTCAAATGTGCGCACAGGTGAGATGTCTAATGAATTTTTTTTCGCACACTCGCGCGACGATCATGATGAAATACTTGCCGCGGCTCTCGTAAATATACATCGCGATCCGCGTACTGGCGCGTCATGCGCCACGTATCTGCATGGAGCATCATCACAGGGCCACAAAGAGCTGATGGCTCCGCATCTGCTTCACTGGCGCATTATACAGGATGCAAAGCGCCGTGACATTGAATTTTATGATCTATGGGGAATTGATGAAAAAAAATGGCCGGGCATTACACGATTCAAGACAGGATTTGGCGGGGCGCGTGTCGAGTATCCATCGTCTATTCACATTATTTATCGTCCTATGTCGTATTTAGCGTACAAATTAATGAAACTTGCGCATACATGACGCTGATTGAGAATGTATACATAATCAAGTTTATCCCCGCAGTCATATGACGCATCTTTTCCATAATATAAAATCACGAATATCCATTCGCGTGTTTAGGTGGATTCAAAAGCCGTATCATTTTTTTCTTGCATTTTGCGCGGCGATTTTTTATCGTTTTCCCTCGCGCAATCTTACGCTGATAGGCGTAACCGGCACAAAGGGAAAGACAACGGTTGTTGAATTACTTCACCGTATTCTTGAGGCGCATGGCAGTAGCACCGCATCGGTTTCTTCCAGGCGTTTTCATGATGGCCTGCAAGAATTGCCTAATACACTCGGCATGACGATGCCGGGACGATTTTTTTTGCAGAAATTTTTTGCACGCGCGGTACATCGCGGTTGCAGATACGGCGTGATTGAAGTCACTTCTCAAGGTATTGAACAATATCGCCATAGATTTATTGATTTTGACATGGGCGTACTTACTAATATTGCGCCAGAACACATTGAAGCGCATGGGGGCTTTGAACCCTATGTGCGTTCAAAATTAGATTTTTTTTGGCGTCTTAGCCGCATGGGGATTGCGGTCATTAATCGTGAAGATCCGCAGGCGAGTCGCGTGGCGGCGGCATGCGGCTGTGATAAAGCGTGGTATAGCAGAGAGGCCATTGAATATAAAAAACATATATGGCCGATACGAAATTTGAATATCGGCAGTTTTGGCATTGTGTTTGACGTCAAAGGCCATCAGATCAAATCGTCATTGCAGGGTGATGTGAACGTAGAAAATATCCTTGCCGCGGTCGCTGCTGCTCTGTGTTTGCGCGTTCCATTTGAGGCGATCAGCCGCGGCATTGCCGAGGTAAAAGAAATTCCCGGCCGTATGCAGATTATTCAGAATAAACCATTTCGCGTGATTGTGGATTACGCGCATACGCCTGATTCATTGGAGCGTGTATATAATAGTCTGGAAAGAAAAATAAACGCTGGTCCCGCGTCTCATTTAGTATGTGTGTTGGGAGCGGCAGGCGGGGGAAGGGATACATGGAAACGTCCGGAGTTTGGAAAAATTGCCGCCAAAAATTGTCGCGACATTATCATTACCAACGAAGATCCATTTGATGAATCACCGGAACGTATTATGCAAGATATCGCGGTCGGCGCACGGCAAATTGCCGAGATTGCGCGCATACGCATTATTGCCAATCGCCGCGAAGCAATTCGCCACGCGATTTCCATTGCACAGACAGGTGATACGGTGATTATCACCGGGAAAGGGAGTGAGTCTTTTATTCGCGGCGCGCATGGGGAAAAGATTTCATGGAACGACGCGCAGGTAGTGCGGGAGGAGCTCGCGAAGCGAGATCGTTGACAATAATGCAAAATATGTGCTACATATTCCTTAGCCAACAGGAATGGTGAGGATTGGTTTCTCGTCAAGTATTTAGTTCTTTTAATGAAGGAAAACCTCGTATGTTCAAGGTGCTTAATAAGGAAACCGTTTTTAAGCTGATGGAGTTGACAAGAAAGCCATATCGTCCATTAAAGATTGTAGAGCTCAAGGAGCACATAGAAGCAAAAACTAGGGTTGCGGAGCTCACCTACAATACTACCGGCAGTATCAGTCCTGTGGACATACAGGAAATAGTCCAAATGAAATTAGACCTTGATAATTTGTATGCACTTTGGGCTGAAGGTAAATTGGAATAGTTTTTTACCTTTCAGGGCATTTTTGCATCTTCACTAACAAGGGGGGGTATGGATGTTAAGAAAATTATTGTAGGCGAGGACGGCGGTGCGGGTGAATTTTGGATTGCCGAGGTACTTTCATATCGCGACATCGAGACCCGTTTTGTGTTTTGCCTTGGGGGTTCGGTGTCATTCATCAGCGCGTTATTGCAAGCAGGTTTCCGCGTAATCGTTTTAGATCGGGACTCACTGGTTCTTTTGGGAATAAAAAGATATTTGGAAGAAGAGGGGCCTGGCGCTCATGAGGCAAATCTTCATTTTCTATGTGTTGATATTGAGCAGGGGATTGGATCGATACCCCATCAAGCTGATGCGTTTCTTATTATCAGATGTCTGCATCATATGAGTAATATCGCGTCAGCATTGCACATGCTTGCAGGCTATATGAGCAATGGCGCTCTCCTCGTTATTCTTGACACGACCAAAGAATTGCTTGAGCAGGAAATATCAGATCGACAATGGCGGTATGACAACTATAAAGATTCAGCGCACGAAGCGCATGATTATCTTTGTCTGCAAGGATGCGTGGCATCTGGATTATATGACGAAACATCGGCGCGCACTCTTGTGAACGAAAATGGACTTGCCAATATCAGCGACTTTCATTATCCCATTGCCTGTCCCTGCGGCAATTGGGGCTGTGGTTCCGTGATGTCGTACTGGCTCGGAGTTTGGAATATTGGCGCATAGATATTTGACAATTTTATTAAATGTGATACACTCTTTTCAGAGTGTTTTCATGGTATTTTGTACATAAAATAAAGGAGAAGCGGCATGTGCGTTACATTAAGCAAGGCGGATTTATCGCAGACGACGCTGTATGTGGGGAGAGTGCGGGAATTTCATGTATGTGGATATCAAAATCTGGTTCAGAATCTCTCGACCGTCATGCAGAGGCGTGATGCGGCATCCGGAAAAAAGAATCAAGGCAATGCCATGATTCTGCCGTTTCCCGCCGTCCCCGGCACCATGTCGCAAAAAAACTTTTTAACCGGCATGGACGCTTGTCCGCATGTGTTGAAAGACATGGCGGATGCGGTAAGTCCCAAGCCGAGAACAGTGTCTTATGATTTAGAACCTTCGAGGAAGTCGGGTGTTGAAATTTTTGAACTTGACATCTATACTGTTGTGCTGGCTCAAAATGCTCGGCTCATTGCGGATGTCATAGGGGATGTGCCTGAAGAAAAGAGGCCGCCTCTTAAATTAGAAACTTTTCGGGCCTATGACGATTGGTACGGCTGGCCCACCGCTGTGTGTTGCTTCAACAACGAAGAAGCGGCGCTGGCAAATCCAATTATGGCATGGTATGAGCCACTGCGACCCGAATTTCTTTTTGCGCCTGCCCTTGATTGCCATACCGGTGACGTGCCTGATCTTCGCGCCCAAGTAAGAGTGGACCACACGCTTGTGGTCGGGGCGGACGCGGCTCCGTCGGGAAAAGGCGCTACGGTGGATTATCAAGATGATATTCCTCCGCATGTTCAACCCTATTTGCCGGGGCGCGTAATGGGCGGGCAACTGCGCCTTATGATGTCAAACGGCGATTTCGTGTTTCGCGTCGATCAAGTGGAGCAAGGCGTTTATAGGCCTATGCGTCTCCTGCCTCCGGGCGTACGCCGCGGTGGGGTATAATGTAAGATTGCCGCGTCTCCA
The DNA here is from genome assembly GCA_964361015.1 of uncultured Candidatus Saccharibacteria bacterium. Classification (GTDB taxonomy): domain Bacteria; phylum Patescibacteriota; class Minisyncoccia; order Sungbacterales; family HO2-52-23; genus CAYHZE01. The sequence continues at coordinate 12,014 of CAYHZE010000006.1, forward strand.
ACACCTTTGATAAAAGGTGCTGGGTCCTCGCAATGACATCAGATAATGGAGTATAGTGTCCGACTACATGATGAATCGTAGTCGGACTTTTTTTATGGCATTGACGAAGCAAGTTATGGTCGCTATGCTCCAAGCAGAATTGGAGAACCTTTACATGTATATATAAGGAAGAAAACGTGTATAAGCCAGATAAAGAGACGTCATTGTTGTGTCATCGTTTACTTGCGCGTACCAGGGCACTTCATACGGTGCTTGAATTAAAAGGAGATCGTATTGAGGGGCCGGTGTTAACGGGGCTTGGCGCCGAGGCAATTAGTATTGGTATTGGCATGGCTTTACTGCACAGTGGGATTCTCAAAGAAAGTTTACTTCATGGGGATCAGCGCACGCAGTATGGATTTGCCGTTGTTAAAAATCAGCCATTTCCCGATGATCATGATCACGCTTATGAAATTCTCAAAAACTACGCGTTGGTCGGCCATTCTCAAGGCGAGGATGGCAACATCCACTGGGGATGCCTTGACCATGGCATTTTACATTTTGCTACCTCTGACATGGGGCGCATGACGCCGGTTCTTTTAGGCATGACAGAGGAAATACGCCGCACGCGATGGCCGCAGATTGAAAATGCGCGGCAACGTCCTGTGGGAGTTTGCGCATTTGGCGAAGGCGCAATGAATCAAGGATGTATTCATGAGGCAATGAATTGGGTTGCGGCATCAAACTGTCGGCTGAACGATAATGAGATGCGCGCGCATGAAAAAATACTTGATTCAATTGGTCACGAATTACGGGTTTTACGGGGCGCGCCAATCATTTTTATTGTCAACAATAATCAATTTTCAATTCATACGGACAGCCGCGAAGAACATGGACGATCAGATGTTGCCGCTCGCGCGCAAGGTTATGGCAATATGCGCGGCAGAACCGTAAAAGGTTGGGATGTGTTTGATGTGATGGAGCATATGAGCGAGGCAATCTCGGATGCGCAACAGCTACGCTCTACACTTCTTAATATGGAAACCTATCGCCTCACCGGGCATAGCCGTGCCATGATCGCGCGGAAAGCCGGACGCATTGATGAGGGCGAAATCTGTGGCATTCCACCTGAAGATTTCAAACGCGCATGGGAAATTTATGATCCGTTGAAGCATTGCCGGGTGTCGCTTACGGCATGGGGCTATGCTGATTTAGGAGAGCTTGCAACAGTCGAGCAGGAAGAAATGAAGCGTATGGAGGAATTGTTGGAGCGCGCATTTACCAAAGAGCCTGAACCGACACTTGAAAATCGGCGCAAAAAAACGCTTATCATTCCGTATACATTTTCATTGTCTTCCGAGACGCATACGCAAAGCTCCAAAAAGTTTTTGCGCTATAACGAAGCATTTATAGAAGTCATGCGTGAGTTATTGCGCAGGGATTCGTGGATTACCATATTTGGTGAAGATATCCATCTGGGCGGCGTGCTGGGCGAGACAAAGGGGCGAGGCGATTATTTGTTGGCGGAAGAATTCGGGCAGGTGCGCGTGCATACTACGCCGATTTCCGAAGAGGCGATTACCTCGGTGGCGGCAGGACGCGGACTTTACGGCGGGCAAGCATGGGCATTTTATCAATTTGCGCCGTTTTGGGCAGATAGCTATGCAAGCTGGCGATCGGTGATTGCGCCTAATTTTTGGCAAAAGGGAATGAAGTTTAATATGAAGGGTATTTTCCCTTTTGGCGTGGTGCATGACGGCGGATCTGGTGAGTATCATGAGTCATGCGTGGAGTCTCCGCTCTTAAGTATGGGCGGGATTGCGATGTTATTTCCCACTGATGCGTATGATATGGCGGGTTTACTGCGCGCGGCATATGAGTATCCCGGGCCCGTTGCCATTTTTTTACAAATCCGCGCATTTGGAGATTCTGAATTTGGGGCTGACGTACCGGAAGAACCCTATGTGATTCCTTTTGGTTCGGCGCGGGTGCGCCGGTCAGGAAATGATGTATCAGTCTTTGCGTATGGCGCAGCGGCAGTAATTGCGGCATGTAATGAGGCGGAATTTTTAAGTCGGTTGGGTGTTGACGTAGAAGTGATTGATATCCGATGCCTTGAGCCGCTTGATATTGAAACATTGAGCGTTTCCGCGCGTAAAACCGGCCGCGTGATTATTATGCATGAAGCAAGCTGGCGGCAGGGTTGCGGTATTCATATTAAACATCGGCTTGATGAAGCGTTTGTGAATGAACGCATTAAAACGCGGATGTTTATTCATCTGCTCTGCGCAGAGGATAATCCAATCCCCACCAAAAAGAAATTTTTGTGGGCGCGGCTTCCGTTTGAACAATATGTGGTGAAAAAAGAGGATAATGTTGCAATGTCGGGAATTATTTTACGCTCACATAAGCTTGCAAAACTTGCGCGAGAACTTAAGGAGATTTATAAATGAAAGTTCCTGTGCGGATATATAAAATGAGCGGAGGCGGTCAATATGACGTTCCGCCGGAAGTAGATGTGGTTAAATGGATCAAGCAGGCAGGCGAGTATGTAAATCAAGGCGATCCGATATGCGAATTCGAAATTGAAAAAGGCGTAGCAGAGATTATGGCGCCAGTGAGCGGGTGTGTCATTGATATCGCATACTCGGCGGGGGAAAAATGGAGGCGTGAGGAGATAGCGGAAATTGTCGGAGATATATCCTATTATAATCCGCCATTTTGTTGGATTGAGACGGATGAATCTGTTATTGCGCCTGTATTGCCAAAGCCGCAGTCTGATTATGTCCCGCCTGTACAAGACAAGCCTGCTCCGGTGATTGTAACTCATAGTGAACCAAGAAAAAAAAGATCACGAATATCCGCAGGACCTTTTGAATCCATAGAAGAAGCAAGAAAAGTAAAACCGCGCATGTCTATGGGCGCGCTTCGGCTCATACAAGAAGAAAAAGTTTCTCCTGAAGAATTATTTGATTTCTTTGGCGGAAATGTCGGGATGTTTACCGAGTATCATATCAAAAAAATACTCGAGAAGCGTGATGCGGGTGTCCAATCGGGACATGATGTGGTGGTCACGACTGATACAGTACCGACTAAAATAGTAAGAGCCGTACCTCTTGCGCGTACCATTGCGCGTGAGAAGAAAATAGATCTTACGCATGTACAGGGTACGGGCCCCGAAGGACTCATTCTTGCATCTGATGTTGAAAAAAAAGTTGACGTAAAAGAAGTTCACCAAGAAGTTCGCGCAAATCAGCCGGTGGCAATGATACAAGAATCTGAAGAACCGATCTTGCTTTCCATGCCGCGGCTGTGGCGCACGATTGCGGCAAATATGGAAGCAGGGATCCTTACACCTACGGCAGACGTGAGGGTTCATAATCATCGTTTTAATATACGCAGGTTGACGGAATTTTACCGCACTAACCGCCAATCATATAAATTTGGTTTATGGTTTCCGCTCATGGTCGCCTATGCGCACGTATTGAGGAAAGAGCAGTTTATCCTTTTTAATAGTTATTGGCATAAAGAAATTGATACTACGGGCAGGATAACTCCTTATATAGCCGCGCGCAGATATGTCCATATGGGGATTGCATACGATCGGGGCGAGACTCCGGTGATTGATTGGGATAACAAAACTATTCAAGGTGAACGCCTACGGATCCTTACCGTACATAATATTCACCACATGTCCCTTGCAGAGGCGATCAGCGAAGTTACGCGTCTTTTTGATAGGGCATTACAAAAAAAGTTTTCTTTACAGGATACGAGCGGATACACTGCTATATTCAATAACATCGGCGTACTGGGGCTTCACAGTGGTAGCGCATTACTTACCATTGGTATTGCTTCGGAATTAAACATGGGGTCTGTTGATCTGGAAAGCGGTGAAGCGGTTATACAGCTTGTACTGGATCATCGCTTGATTGATGGCGCCATGACCACTTCATTTTTTCGAGAACTCTATAAAGAATTAATGCAACGAGTACTCCCCGAGCTTGAAGCAATGTTGTTGGAAAAAAAATAAGTCTCGCGGCTCGCGGGACTTTTTTATATGTTTTTGAATTACGACACTCCTCCTTTCATTGTCTTGTACTGATCTCAAGGCATGTTTGATATTCTCTACTCCATTTAGGATGACGCATGAGTATTTTGCGGATAGACTTTATCTAATTATTTTCACGTCAAAGACTTGAGAAATGTGTTCATACAGAAGCGAGGTAAGTCGGACATCATTGACGCTATAGTCATTATTCAATTCTGCGGCAACAGATGTCATCCGGCAGTTGGGGATGCCGCAGGGGTCTATGAGATTGCATGCTGATTGATCAGGATTGATATTAAGCGATGCGCCAAACATGCTGACAAAACGTCCGCCGCCACTTTGCACGCGCATACCAATAGCGGCGATTTTTTTCTTATGTACCCATATGCCGAGAAAACTTTTATCCGCGCGGCGCACAGATTGATCCGCGCGTATTGCAGGAATGCCGATAGTATTGAGTGTACGCAATAGTGCTTCCTCGAGCGGATAGATAATATCGCTGACACCAAAAGCATGTACCTCCATGATGAGATACAACTGTAATACGCCGTGGTCATGATACCACACAGATCCGCCTCGATTTGTTTTTACGAGATTGATGTTATAGAAGCGTTGAAGATATGATCTGGCTGATTTTAAGAGTTCTTCATCGGGGATTGTTAATGTGGCGGCCGTGATACACAGAGGAATTGCGCGAATATGGATAAGTTGTTCGCGGAGAGAGTGCGCGCCAAGGGTAATTGTAGGCGGATGGGTGGTGAGAATAAGTATATCGCCGCATTCTTGGTTGAGGCGTAGGGAGACTATTGTTTTTTGCAGGTTGAGAAAATATTCATAACAAAACCTTGGATTATATATATTTTCCGTATCGCGCCAATCATATATAGCGAGCTGTTTCAAAGAGCACCTCCTATGAGGACCTTATCCTAGTACCCTTTGCATGGAAAGTCAATTTTTTATTTTGAGAGAGCACGGGGAGGTTTCAAATAAGAATTTGACAAAGTTTATAAACATGAATAGACACCCGACATGACCATGTCGGGTTTTTTTATCTTCCTTCGCGTTTTTATTATCCACATATCTGCTTAAGTTTTTGTCGCGTGAGAGGGCCAACAATTCCGTTGCCACGCGTAAGGCCGGCCGGTACTAATATCTCATTTGCAAATTTTTCCTGAAAGCGTATGACCGCTCGTTGAGTAAGGGGGCCGAAATATCCCGTGATCAGACCCTCCGGATACACCGATGGATCTCTTGCAAGGCATGATTGCAGTTGTGTCACATTGCTACGCGTATCGCCGATAACCATGTTGGCGTTAAAGGCAGATGGTGTTGTTTGTGTTGAGACTTGTGTTGAGACAGGGAGAGATGGGGAAGTATAAAATTCTTTTGATCGGATCATTGTAGACGCCGCGCTTGATGGTGTTAGGGCATTACTAAGTCCAAAATAAATTTTATAGCGATCCGGACTTATATCTTCGGTAGTGGGAGTTAATGCGATGTCATTGCCGGCATCAATCATAATGTAAGGACCACTCGTTGGCCGTCTCCAGTTTATTCCGTCATCAGATACAAGACGTACGATTTTTTTCAGATCCGAGGTATTGGCGAGCAACACGAACTGTGAGTTTTTGTAAGAGACATCGAGATTAGATAGTATCCAATTGGGGTCATTGGGTATAAAACCAATCAGATTAAGCCGTTCAGGGGAGGCAACTCTTGTGTTACTCATAGACAAATTCAAAGTAAACTTTGTGAGCCAATTAATCGGCTTGGTCAAATCTGATGTCTTCGTATGATAATAAACCCATACTTGGCCATCTACTACAATTGCGCTCGGCGATGATGCCCCTTTTCCATCACCGCTTTCAGTATAATTAATAGCAATCCCTTTATCTATCCATGGTTGTCCTTTTCCTGCGTTATATGCAACACCTATTTGGTGGCGATCAAAGATTTTTTGCTCTGCATCGGTGTCGTCAAGGGCGGTATAGTACATCATCACAAGAGAATTGAGGCCCGGGTATCTTAAGACCGAGGGGTCATTTATTTGAAAACCTGCTTTTTTAAATGTATGTCCTGGATAAGGTTTTGTCCACGATCCATTGATATACTCACTATAAAATATTTCATTGGCCCGGGGTATCGTGGATAGGTCAGTAGTGTTTGGTATGGTCGGGAAAAAAGCATCAGTAAACCATCCAGTCCACATTTTTTTTACGCCTTGATCTGATAATACTGAAGGAGAATAACTTGATCGTGAATTGTTTAGTTCAAGAGCAAAGATATCAAGATTGGTGATTGGCGAATACTTCCACCATAGGTTTATTGTTTGGCCCGGCGCAAGGGTGAGCGTCACGGTTGATCCAGATGTATACGTTGATGGTCCGCCTGCGGGATTCGTTGAATAAGAAATATGATAACCGGATGGCTCTGATGAAGAAATAGTATAGACGCCTTGGAGAATTTCACCAGAAGTGTAAGGATTTTTAGCAAATACGCCAATGCCGTAAATAGTAATAGAGGTTGCAGGTACTGCGGAAATGACTTGATTATTCTGATCCACTTTTGATCCTTGAATCACGCCAGTGATTGGCGCATATTTCCACCACAGATTCACTATTTGGCCTGGGGCAATGGTTAAGGTCACCGTGGAGCTGGCTATATATGTTGATAGTCCACCTTGGGGATTTGTGGAGTAGGATACATTATATCCGTCAGGCCGTGATGAAGAGATCGTATAATCTCCGGGCGGAATTTCACCGGAATTATAGGGGTTAGTGGTGAATGAACCAATGTCGGAGATAGTAATGATGGCTGCAGGGACAATGGAGGTCACTTGTTCATTTTGATCTACTTTATATCCTTTAATAACACCGATATTTTGAGGCAGTAGAGGTTCTATCGGTTGTGGTATTTTAATAACACCAATATCTTGAGGCAGTACAGGGGGTTGTGTGATGGGCGTATATTTCCACCATAAGATGACGGTGCCGCCTTTGGCAACTGTCACGGTTGCAATTGAGCCGGATATATAAGTGGATGCCCCGCCCGTCGGATTGGTTGAATATGACACGCTATATCCGGAAGGCTGTGATGAAGAGACGGTATATGTTCCGGGATTGATTTGACCGGAGTTATAGGGATTGGTGGTAAACGAACCAATGTTGGTGATTGTGATGGTTGCACCCACTGTTGTAGACGTTTCATTTGGATTTATCCTGTAGCCTTGAATGGAACCTCTATTATGAGAAGAAGCAAGCGCTGAAGGGATGTTGAAAAGCGTATGTTCCCCGTTTATCACGCCATAAGAGAGTAAAAGAAATGCCGCTAACATACCAATAATCGCAGTTCGGTAAAAAAACCGCATAACGGGAAAAAAAATGGTATATATACGCATTCCACTTTTTTGATGTTTGTATTCTCGTTGATTTACATGCCGATTGATTTTTTGTTGATGCTTCATAAATAAAGGTTATTTTTTATAACCCTGCGCATAGTATACCATTTGCGCATAAGAAAGTATACTGGCATAATAAAAAGCGTTCCTCATCGGAACACTTTTGTTATCTGATATTCTACCGTATGCTTACTTGATAGAGAGACCCTTGGACGAGCGGATCTAGGGTAGTTGCCATGATGGTTATATAGTTTTGCAGTTGTTGTTCAACGCAATAGGTATTATTCCGCTCGTGATCAATGAAAAATAAAAAATTCGGCGGAACTTTATAACTGCTCATATACATGTCAATCAGACAGGAATAACGATATATTTTTCTGCCGTGATTACAAAATGTATCATGCCAGTGATCAATGTCATCCCATGAGACCTCAATGAGGACTGTACATTCAACGGGCGTACAGGGGTCCAAAGGAAGCTCTTGGGCAAAGCTTGCAAACTCAATAAGTCCGGTGAGTGTGCCCGTATGGCCATCAGGAATCAGAAGATGAGGAGGGCCGAGATCGTCAAGTGAAGGAGCATAGCCGCACACTCTTACTTTTTTACCATTAAGGAGGGGATGCCGATAGCATACAATCGGCGTTGCTCCTCTGACTGATGATTTCCAACTCATTACGGCACTCCTCTTTTTTATAAAGGAATAATGAACGCGAAAAACAGTAAACCTACCGTAGCATGAACATCATTGATTTACAAATACAAACAACGGCATCGGACGGCAAACATTCACCCGCAGAAATTATCAGCATGGCCCACGAACGCCACCTTATCGTGGTTGCCATCACCGATCACGATACGGTTGGCGGTGTGCAAGAAGCGCTTAATGCGGCGGCGCGTGCAAATGTTCGGGTTATCCCCGGTATTGAAATGTCGGCAGAAGAACATGGACTGCATATTTTGGGATATGGGATTGATCATACAGACACGGGACTATTGAAAAAGCTTGAAGAGTTTAAACAGGGGCGCATTGAGGGGGCAAAGCAAATGGTGAAAAATTTAAAACTGGCTGGTTTTATTGTGGATTGGCATGATGTAGAGCGAGAAGCAACCGGATCAGTGTTTGCGCGACCCCATATTGCGCGGGCCATTTTGAAACGGCATGAAAATAAACAAAAACTCGGATCAATTTCCAATGTCCATGATTTTATTGAGATGTTTCTGTCTAATGAAAGTCCTCATTATGTCCACCGAAGCCATATTCCCGTCAAAGATGCTATTGCGCTCATTCGCGGGGTTGGCGGTGTTGCTGTGTGGTCGCATCCGGCAATTCATTTTCGTCAAGATTATGATGGACTTGAGACATGGCTCAAAGAGATGATCGAATGGGGGATACAGGGACTTGAGGTATATAATCCTTCGCAGTCAGAAGATGATGCCGAGTTTCTCCAGGGACTTTGCGCTACTCACCAGCTTGTTCGCACCGCGGGATCGGATTTTCATGAAAAGGGCGATCACGCGGCTGATCTTCTCACCGGACTTCATTCCGCGCGTTTTGTCGGAGATTTTGAGACATACGGATTTGCCATTGATGATATTATGCCGAAACTCGATGAAGCAATGCGGATTGCGCGGGGTATGAGGAATGGTACATAACCTTTTATATTTTTTTTCTTATGATATAGTAAAAAAATGCAAACAGAGCATTTTCTTACGAAAGACGGCTATACAATTGCGGCGGATTATTACCTGGGCACGGGTACAAGCGGAGTGATCCTCCTTCATATGATGCCGGCGGATCGAACAAGTTGGCAATCATTGGCTGTAAAACTGCAGGAAAGCAGTTTTCACATTGTTGCCATTGATCTGCGCGGACATGGACAAAGCACCGGAGGTCCAAACGGGTATCAGGCGTTTTCTGATGTCCAACATCAGCAATCGCTTTTTGATGTGGACTCGGCAGTAGAGTTCCTCCGGTCAAAGGGGGTGGAGAAAATCCATATTGGCGGCGCTTCTATCGGAGCAAATCTCGGATTGCAATATGCGGCCAAGCATTCGGAAATCGCATCGGTTATACTCTTGTCGCCAGGCCTTGATTATAGGGGCATTCATACCGATATCTGGATTGATGATATAAAATCAAATCAAGCGATATTGCTGGTGGCATCCGATGATGACATATATTCATTCACAACCGTAAAAACTCTTTTTGATCGTTCATCAAATCTTCCTTTGCGGGAAGTTAAACTATTAACGCACGCAGGCCACGGCACAACTATGTTGGAGAAAAATCCTCAGTTTATTGACGAGATCGTCGCGTGGCTAAAGAAAGTTGATTCTCAATGAGTCCTACAAGAAAAAAATTCAGCATTGGTTCCCCGCGCTCTCTTATGATGGTTGCAATCGGAGCAAGCGCCTTCACGTCAGGCGTTTTTTTTGCGTTGCCGACTATCCGCAAAGATTTTGCGCGACTGGATTTTTCTGATGTTTCCATAGTAGCTGAAATAGTTGATACGCCAGCAACCCGTACTAAAGGATTATCTGGCATTCGTTCACTTCCGGAATTGCGAGGGATGCTTTTTGTCATGGAACAAGCGGATTATGCGGGTATATGGATGAAAGATATGAAGTTTCCGATTGATATTCTTTGGATTGAAAATGGCACGGTGGTAGATATGAAAGAAAACGTCAAGCCCCCATTGCCAAACGCCGATTATAGTACGCTTCCTATTTATCGTCCCCTTGCGCCCAGCAGTTTTGTTCTTGAGGTTAATGCGGGTTTTAGCCGCAGGCATGCTCTACATATAGGAGATCGGGTGAACATAAGCCTTGACGGTCAGACATATATGCGCACAAAACAGTCAGGTGAGGAAAAGATATATGAAGGTAGACACATACAGGCGTTGTTTCCGGCAGGCAATGAGTATCGTATTGACGTGCTGAAGAGTCATGTGTTTCAGGGCAAGAATTTTCAGGTTGGCGAGCAAATTGCCGTAAACAAGGCATACGAGACGCGCGCCATCACCTATGGTTCGGGGGATTTAACTATGAGCGGAGTGATGAATGTGCCGCAAGAACCGCCGCCTCTGGGCGGTTTCCCGCTCCTTATTTTGAATCACGGGCTCATCGCGCCATCAATATATACGACAGGCCGCGGATCAAAACGCGAACAAGATTTTTTTGCGCGCCGCGGATATGTGACGATTCATCCGGATTATCGCGGGCATGCGTCATCGTCGCCTGCTACCACTCTCCATCATGACTTTTATGTCGGATATACGCAGGACGTAGAAGCCTTGCTTGATGCTATCGTACAATCCGCGCCATCATATATTGATCCTAAGCGCATTGGTATGTGGGGCCATTCAATGGGCGGGGGAATCGCGGCTCGTGTTATGGTGTTGCGGCCGGAAGTACGAGCGTTTGTATTATTTGCGCCGATAAGCGCCGACGTGGAAGACAATTTTTATGAATTATCACCGGAAGAAATAGAGTGGTTGCATACCACCTATGGCGCCGCGGGCGATCCGATCTATCGCGCAATGTCGCCGATAGAGTATTTCAACGATGTGGCCGCTCCGGTGCAGATACATCACGGAACCGCCGATACCGCAGTTCCCCTTTCTTTTTCGGAAAAAATATATGAGACGCTCAAGCGTTTCAAAAAACCAGTTGAATTTTTTGTCTATCCAGGCGAGAAGCATGAGTTTATTGATAATTGGCCCATGGCCGCCGCCCGCGCACTGCAATTTTTTGATAAGTATGTGAAGAATTAGGAGAAATAATCTTGTTTCTTAAAAAAAGATAATTAACAAATTACAAACGGCCGTTTGTAATTTGTTAATTATCTTTTTGGAACTGTTGCCGAATAGGTTTTTAGCAAATTTTCTAAGATACCTAAGCCATTTTTTGAGGTAAATTTTTCAAAAATAATTATTTGGCAACAGTCCATTTTTGGTTTTGAATGAAGTGAAGAATAAAATGGCGCGAGGTATAATGGAGTTAATAAAAAACACCCCCGTCCGCGCTATGATACGCAAACGGGGGGCAGATTGTTGGATTACGACTTAGCAACGATAAGAATTGCCAGACGTCCCCTCTCTTTTTTCGCGTCCATCCCGATGCCGTAGGCATCGGTGCCAAGGCGCTGATTCAGCGTCAGCATCTGCTGTTGCGGCGTGCGGGACGCACGCAATTTATTACGCATGGCTGCGCCGTCCCGTCGCGCATTCTTTCTTGCCTTAGAGGACTTGTAGACAAAATTGTCTGCATGCGCCTCACTCGTCTTATGGCGCCGGGAATACCACCCCTGCTTTTTTGCTTCCTGCGAGCTCGCAAACTTTGCCTCAATTGCCATAAACAATCCTTTCTCTTGCCCTTGGGGCATCTAGGATTCTTACTTATTCCGTACAATAAAATCATATTATTAGCATACTCTTAATTTTCTGTCAAGTTTCTTGCCTTTTCCCATATTATCTGATATATTCATTACATATGAAAGATGTGCTTGTCATTGATTTGGAAACAAAAAAATCATTTGCCGAGGTCGGGGGAGAGAAGAATATCCGTGAGCTTGGTATATCGGTAGCCGGCGTATACTCCTATGCTAAGGATGCTTTTTTTGCGTTTGAAGAGCATGAATTGCCGAAGCTTCAGGAGATGATCAATGAATCTGATCATGTGATTGGTTTTAATATCATCCATTTTGATTTGCCGGTGTTGGAGCCGTATGCAGACAAGCAATCGCTTGCGCGGCTGGCGGTTACGGATCTTTATGTTCATGCGGTTAACTTCCTTGGGCATCGCGTGGGGCTTGGCGCGCTTGCTGAGGCGACCCTTGGAGAATCAAAATCAGGACATGGGCTTGAGGCATTGGAATGGTTTCGTGAGGGGCGGGTGGAGGAAGTAAAAAAATATTGCCTTGATGATGTGCGACTTACGCGTGATCTCTTTGAGTATGGCAAAAAAAACGGTCATGTAATGTTTAAGTCATTTATAGACAACAAAATTCATTCCATTCCCGTGAGTTGGGGCGGGGAGGTTAAGCGACCAGTGCACGCTATTCTTGAGGAAGCGGTAACCACGCGCAAACGCCTCAAGGTTTCTTATATATCATCCGAAAACAGCGACGGGCTTGGGTTTAAAAAAGATCGTCTTCTTGATGTGTACCGCATTAAAAACGATGAAATAGAAGCATATTGCCATTTGCGCCAAAGCGTGAGAAATTTCCGCATCGGGCGCATTGCTGATGCCGAGTTTACCGGTGAGTTGTTTGTAATGCCACAGGATGTGCAGGGCGCGCTGTTTTAATCAAGCTTATATTTATTTTTTCCCCTCCTAGCATAGGAGGGGTTAGGGGTGGTAAGAGTGAGGGCAAAAACTACTTATCATGGGATTGATTCCTCACTCATACCCCTCCTTTCCTCCCCTATTTTAGGGGAGGAACCAAATTGCATAAGTAAAAAAGTAATCATCAGGCCCGCGCAAGGT
>CAYHZE010000007.1:0-24274 GCA_964361015.1 uncultured Candidatus Saccharibacteria bacterium
GAATCACGCCGAAGTTATCCACATTTACCTGTCTTGACGAAGCAGACCACCTTAAGGTCTCCGTGCAAGGAGACCTCTATTTTATTAGTTCAACGATAATATTCTCTGCCGGAAAGAGCCGCGAGAGAAACGTGGATTCGTAAAAGGATTGCATGCGCGGGGATATATTAAATAACCATTCCGCGACGCGATTATAAAAAAATATGCGTGAGCTTTTTTCAAATGTAATGCAACAACAAGATTTTTTTTCAAATGCAAAGTCAAAATAATACGCGCGTTCTTTTTCAATATGTTTGCTTGCGGCTTTACTTGCAACAAAAAAGTCCCATGTGTCTACGGAGAACATGCGCTGATGCGTGGGATCCACGAAATTGTTTTTTGAAGTGAAGTGCGGCACGCGGATACGCAATAAACCGCCTTTTTTGAGAATACGGTGGATGTCTTTCAGAACAGGAATATAGTCAACATGTTCAAGCACGTCTTGGCACAAGATCTCATCAAACTCTTCCGTTCTAAACGGCAGAGGCAGTTTTTCAATATCGTGTACTATGTCAACACCGGGAATACGAATGGAATCAAGATTAATCCATCCTTTTTTAACATCCACACCGCATCCGATATTTAATTTTTTTGTGATTTCTGGTTCCATACTGTATTATTATAGACGATATACACATTTTATTTCTCACCTAGAATATAGGGGAGGCGAGGTGTGGGTATAGGCGATGGATAGAATTTGCGGTATGTATAATCCCTGCCCTCAACCTACCACCCCCAACCCCTCCTCTATGAGGAGGGGAAAATTCACATACATGAATCCCCATACAGTATAGTATAGCCAAAATATAGGTTACTTGACAAGGAAAATATACGTTATATATATTATATGAAAAATACAAAAAAAACAGCCCTCGTTACAGGCATTACCGGACAAGACGGTTCATATTTGGCCGAGTTTTTACTTGACAAAGGGTATCGTGTATACGGCCTTGAACGTCGGAGTAGCAATAAGAATCATACTAATGTGGCTCATCTTCTTTCAAAGATCACCATGATTTCCGGGGATTTACTTGATGAGGCATCGGTGGTGCATGCGCTCAAACAGGCCAAACCGGATGAAGTATATAATCTTGCATCGCAGTCATTTGTGGGAGAATCATGGAAACAGCCGGTATTTACCGGCGAGGTAACAGGCCTTGGGGTTACGCGCGTATTGGAAGCGATCCGACAAGTGAATCCTAAAATAAAGTTTTATCAAGCATCAAGTTCGGAAATGTTTGGAGCGATTAAAGAAACGCCCCAAAATGAACACACATCTTTTTATCCGCGCAGTCCTTACGGCATAGCGAAATTATACGCGCATTGGATTACGACGAATTATCGGGAATCTTACGGCATGTTTGCGGTATCGGGAATTTTATTTAATCATGAATCGCCGCGCAGGGGATTGGAATTTGTCACGCGCAAAATTACCGATGGGGCGGCCCGCATTAAAATGGGTATGCAAAAAGACCTTCGATTAGGCAACCTGGATACTGCGCGCGATTGGGGATTTGCCGGTGATTATGTAGAGGCTATGTGGCTTATGCTTCAGCAAAAAAATCCCCAAGATTATGTGATTGGCACAGGGCATACTCATACGGTCAAGGAATTTGTTGAGGAAGTTTTTAATCATGTGGGACTTGATTGGAAAAAATACGTTAAAATTGATAAAGAATTTTTGCGGCCGGCGGAAGTATATCATTTGCAGGCCGATTCAGCGCAGGCGCAGAGGAAGCTCGGTTGGAAGCCAAAAGTTGATTTTCGGGAACTTGTGCATATGATGGTGGATGCCGATGTCAAGCGATTATCGTCATGAAAATCGCCCTGATTGAATCAAAATTGGATGGAAAGGGAGGGAGTCAGCGACAGGCTCTCTCTTTTGCATGTGCGTTTCAAAAATTGGGACACGAAGTAACATTGTATACCATCCGCTATGATAGAGAAAAGTGTTTTTCCGATATTCTGGATAAACTTCGCGTGGTGGCTCTGCCGGGCGGGTTTTCAGCGCCTCGTCCGATAGGAATTTTCTGCCTTGGATTTCTTAATTATATCCGCTATAGCCGCGCAGAAAGTGATGCGGCGCGGCGTTTGGCATTACTCATTGATCGTGATACGGAGATCTTAAACGCGCATGATCGCATTGGATTTCGAGTCGCAACGTATTATAAAAATCTCATAGCTGATATCCCATCGGTGCTTATGATGAGTGATATTCTTACGAAACAATGGGCCGCGTGGCGCAAAGCACAGTTTGATCCTGCGGGAAAGCAGGGTTTGAAAAGACGGTTTTTCAATTGGCTGGTTGACAGATATGAAGTACGCAGATTTATTCTGCCCCATGAAGGCATGATGACGCTTGATAATCGTACCCGTGATTGGGCAAGGGATTATTTTAACAAACAAGCAGTTGTTGTGCGCAGTGGACTTAACATTGAGCATTTTTCTTTTGCCCCGCGCAAAGGTTATTCGGGAAAACGGGTGCGCATATTGGTTGCCGGTATTTTCTTTCTCCATCGGAGATACGAAGATGTCATTCGCGCATTGCGACTTCTTGTAGATAGGGGGTATGATGCCACGCTTTCTTTGGTGGGCAATTATACGACTAACTATGAATATCGGGCGTATCAGAAACGCCTATGTCGTCTTGGAGAAGATCTGGGAATTGAAAGCCGCATTACGTTTTCTGGAGAAGTGTCGGAAGATGATCTGCGCCAAAGTTATCATACGCATGATATCTATGTATCACCCAATCATTTGCAATCTTGGGGATTGGCGGTTTTTGAGGCAATGGCTTCCGGTACGCCGGTTATTGTTTCCAAAACCGCAGGCGCATCGGAAGTCCTTACCGATGGAGACAATGCCCTGATCGTCAACCCCCAATCACCGGAGGAGATCGCGCAAGCTATTGAGCGGCTTGGCAATGATCCATTATTATATATGAAAATGGCAAATAGCGGCAGGAAGTTCGTAGAGGAACAGATATCATGGGAACGTTCTGCAAAAGCGGCCATTGCGGTGTTTGAAGATGTGATGTCGGGTAATGTATGATAAAGACGACTTACGCACTTGGTTCCTCCCCTCGGATAGGGGAGGCGAGGTGTGGGTAAAGGTGAGGGGTGTCAATTTTTTTAGGTTTTTGCCCTCACCCATACGTCCCCTAACCCCTCCTAAAATAGGAGGGGAATAAAAAGCAAAATTTGCTTCCTCCCCGTACATAGCGAGGAGGTTGGGAAGGGTATAACGCTAGAGGCTGGAAGCTGGAAGCTAGAGACTGGAAAGAATG
This sequence comes from uncultured Candidatus Saccharibacteria bacterium, assembly GCA_964361015.1. Lineage (GTDB taxonomy): Bacteria > Patescibacteriota > Minisyncoccia > Sungbacterales > HO2-52-23 > CAYHZE01. The sequence goes on from CAYHZE010000007.1 coordinate 3,326, forward strand.
AGGAAGAAAATCATAATCCCTATCCCTCCAGTCTCTAGCGTCTGGTCTCCAGTTTCCAGTTTTATACCACCCCTATTCCTCGCTCCTGTGCAAGGAGCGAGGAATAGAAATTTCAACGTATAAGTTTTCTCCATGAAATATGAAAATAAAAACTTTTTTTCTTCGATGCGCGGATGCTGTCGGCATTACCTCCAAAATTCCGCGCACCCGGATTGACGCGTTTCTTCGCGCGCATGCATCGGATAAAAAGACGCTTGATATCGGATCCGGACACGGACCTTATGGTAAGTATTTTCCCAACCGCGTGAGTGTTGATATCAAACCCGGGGCAGGCGTTGATGTGGTGGCGGACGCGCATGATCTTTCGCATTTTTCGGACAAATCTTTTGACACGGTGCTTGCGACCGAAGTGCTGGAACATCTGCATACGCCCCAGCGCGCGATTGACGAAATGTATCGCGTGCTTAAACCCGGGGGATCAGTTATCCTTACTACGCGCTTTATATTTCCGCTTCACAATATTCCCGGAGACTATTGGCGTTTTACGCGCTATGGACTTACGCATTTATTTCGGAATTTCAAGCGTGTTGAAGTGATTGAGGAAACAAAAACACTGGAAACGATTGCCGTACTTTTTGAGCGGCTTGCGTTTCAGACGGATACACTTTGTTTTAAGCCGTTGAGTATGTGCTGGCTGATAATCTCCAAGCTCACCCTTTTATTTTCTTTTATTATTACATCAGAGTATGGCGAGGTGAATCGGACACATCGGACAAAAGGAATTCTTTCCAGCGGATATTATGTGGTGGCGGTGAAGTAAATAAGACAAATAGGAAATTTAAGTATATAAAAATAATGTCAAGTAACCACAAAAAAACCATTTTTATCAGCATCTCATCGGGAGGCGCATACCGAAATCTCTTTTTGTTTCCGGGGAGTTTTTTTACCCAGTTAAAACAGTTTTTGCGCGACAATCGCGACTATCGCGCAGTCATTTTGGTGCCTGAACGCGATCATAAAAAATATCAGGATCTTTTCAAAGACGGATATAACGATCTTTTTTTTGTAGAACCCGTTGGAGCCATGCTTTCCAGGGGCATGTTTCAGCGATTTTTTTATTTTTTTTATTCTTATCTGCTCTACACCCAGACTACGATGGTGCTTGCCACGATGGGTACCAGGCCCGATGAACCGCCTGCCGGCGGCAAAGGCAAGCGATTATTAGGACCTATAAAATGGCTTATTGCCGGCACATTTGGGAGAAGCGATTTCATCCGTCTGCGCGTTGTTCCTTATCTTTTTCTTCTTGTTTTTCGTGACCGGCCGTTTAAGCATGTCTTTGAAAGCTACAAACCGGATATTGTTTTTTCAACTCATTTGTGCGGATGGTTTGATGTCAAACTTCTTGCCGAAGCGCGGCGGCAGGGTGTCAAGACAATGGGAATGCCTGCGGGATGGGATCACCTTGATAAGTATCATTTGCCGTTCCATGTGGATCTCTTGCTTGCGCAAAGCAACAGCGTGAAAAATGCAGGTATGAAATTTCAACGGTACAGATCGGATGAGATCTCGGTGATAGGGTATCCGCATTTTGATTTTATTGCATCGCGATCATGGGAAATGCCGCGCAGTGATTTATTGCGGTATTTTGGGTTTCCTCCAGATGCAAAACTTGTGATGTATGTATCCGGTAGCGCATATTGTCCGGACGAGCCGGAGATTATTAAAGAAATAGCAGATTGGGCCCAAGAAGGAAAATTAAAGGGTAATGTATATGTTGTGGTCAGACTTTATCCGGGCGGACGTACGTACAAGAATCTCGAAGAGCGAAGATTTGAGAAGCTTAAATCGCATCCGCGGATTGCGTTTTATTTGCCCGAAGTATGGAATGACATGCAGACAATTGCGATCCTATTCAATCTCATGGCGCATGCGGATGTGGTGATTCAGGTGTATACGACAGTGGCGCTGGAGGCAGTAGTGCTTGATAGGCCGATTCTTTCAACACCGTTTGACGGCCATCATCAGCGGCCTATGTATCGGTCCATGAAGCGCTTTGAAAAATTTGAACATTTTCAGGATGTGATTAAAACAGGAGCATTACTGCGCGCCTATTCGTTTGAAGAACTGCGAGAGTGCCTTAATCGCTACTTCCAGGATCCTTCGTATTTGGCTCACGAGCGCGAGCAACTGCGTAAAGACCAGTGCGGCCCTTTGGACGGCCGCGCATCCGAACGCGTGTTAAAGGAAATTATCAACGCATTGCCATGACCTATGAAAATCGCAATTATTGTAAGAAAATTAAGCGTGTGCGGAGGAACACAGCGCCAAGCGTTGAATCTTGCGATTCAATTGCAAGCCCGTGGCGATGAGGTGACTGTCTATGCGTTGCGTTATGAAAAAGGAAAAGGATTCACGGATCTTATTGATCGCATTCATGTGGTTGCTCTGCCGGAACACCGCGCGCCACAAGGAATGTTTGCGCGCGTTGAGCATTTCCTTCCTTTATTTTTTATTGAGCAGTTGCAAGAGGATCGTGATGCGCGTGATCTTGCGCGTCTCATTGATGCGGAGACGGAACTTTTAAATCCCCACCACGATCCGGCAACGTACAAAACTGCGTATTACTTCAAGAAATACAGGCATAATGTTCCTTCCGTGTGGATGATGAATGATTTGACCACCAAGTACGGTTCGTTTCTGCGCGCGCGTGAACTCTATGAACAAAAACGTCTTGGATTTATAACGCGAATTGGCTACATGCTCTTTGATGCATGGGAACGTATGCGTTTTATGCGCGTACAGAATGTTATCACCGTGCTGGATAATCATGACAAAGATTTGGCGCGCAGGTATTTAAAAAGAGAGGCACAGGTGGTGCGTAGCGGCATTGATATTTCGCAATTTCCTTTTGTGCCCCGGGCATTATCTACAGAAGGAGATCGTCCCGTGCGTCTTTTAATGGTAGGCATTTTTTTTACGCACCGCAGGTTTGAGGATGCTATTGAAGCGGTCTCAATTCTCACACGATCAGGAGTTGCTTGCATACTTACCATTATCGGAGACCCGACAACTGATCGCGCGTATGCGGCCGCCATGGCAAATGTCGCGCGTAACTATAATCTTACCAAAACCGTTATATTTCGCGGGCGCGTAGATGAGAAAGAACTTATAGATGCCTACGCGCGTCACGATATTTTTTTATTTCCAAGCCACCTCCAGTCATGGGGCTTGGCTGTTTTTGAGGCAATGGCTTCCGGTCTGCCGGTGATCGTTTCAAGAACCGCAGGCGCATCAGAAATTCTCGTGAATGGAGAAAACGCATTGATTGTGAATCCTAAGTCGCCGGAGGAGATTGTAAGGGCAATTAGGCATTTGCTTTGCAATCGCAGATTGTATCAACAGTTGTCTCGGAACGGAAGGCTATTTGTTGAAGAGAGGATGTCATGGAAGCGTTATGCCGACACTATGCGTGGGATTTTTGAACGGGCATGGCGGCGCGTATAGGTGCGATACGTTGAGTTTACTTGACACTCTTAATCGTGGTATTATTTTTTCAATGAAAACACATCCCTCCGATATCCACCATTCATTAGGTTTGCGCATTCATTATTTTCGCGATCTTGCCAATCCGGGAACTACTGATCTGCGTACCGTATCTATGGCAGACGTTCCGATGGAACGGCATGAAGAGTGTGATGCGTGCAAAACACAACTTTCTGTTCTTTGTACTTTTATATCGCGTAAGGATATGACTCGGATGCGTCTGGGTGTTTGCAGAACGTGCGGATATATCGGATATATGGATCGTCCCTCCAAGGAATGGGTGGATCATTTTTATACCGAGGAGTGGGATAATGCTCAATTAAAAAATGTTTGCGAAGATGCTCCTCGGATCACATTCGGTTTGACTAAAGAACAACAAGATTCTGTGCATTTGGTGGAAACGCTTCATATGCCCAAAGGAAGTGTGTGCGACATTGGTTGTGGCAATGGGGTGGTGCTTGAAGAATTTAGTCGGATGGGGTTTGGCACGCTTCTGGGAGTTGAGAGTTCGCGGTATCGCGCCCAACTTACCGCTACGCGATTTGGTCATCATGTTGCCGTAGGTAATTTTGAAGACAAAGCGGTGGCGGATGAACTTTTCCGTCACAGACCGATAGATGTGATGTATAGCTTCCATGTGATGGAGCATGTCTATGATCCTCACCAATTTTTATCGGTTGCCGCAAAACTGCAAGATGATGGCGGATACATTATCCTTGCTATGCCGGACGTTGAGCATGAACCTTGCGTTACTACTCTTTTTTGGCTTCCCCATCTCCACGCATATTCCCGACAGGCGCTTGAAAAACTTCTCAACTCACATGGCTATGAGGTGGTTGCTGATAATTTTTCTTATAATCGCCTTATGATTGCCGCGCGAAAAACTGTTCATCCGGTTGCACGCTATCATCTGGAACATGATCCTGCAACGAGAACAATGACGCGAATAGAAGAATGGTTTTCGCTTAACTCCCTCAAGCCTGGCGTACGCTACTGCGCCGCGTATAGAAATAAAACATATGCGAGGAGTTTCCGCCCGGTTTTTTCATCACCGCGTCTTGATAAATTGATGCAGGGTCTTGAACAGATGTATGATTATGCGGTCTCCCGAGTATTCGGAAAATTCAGGAATATCCGTTCCCTGGTGATCAGCAGATTAGACGCGGGTGAACGCATTACTTCTCCCGAAGAATCACCGTTGGAAATTCAATACGATGGTCCGATTGAGATGCTTGTGCGTTAATTCTTTGATGTAGAATTATGCAGAAAACCATTTTTTTGCCAATCTATAACGGCATACGAGCAAAGAATTTTTTTTATACTGATATATATCCGCAATTAGTAAACGATTCCTCGATTCGTCTGATTATTGTTGTTCCGTCGTCAAAAGTTGAGTATTATCGCCATACGTTCAAAGAACCAAATGTCATTTTTGAACCCCTTGATATTGTTTCTGAATCGTGGTTTGGCCGACTTCTTGCCGAAATCGCTTTTAATTCGTTGGATACAATCACCATACGTTTCAAACAAAAGCTCGAATACTGGCGATATCATAAAATGTTGCGTTATCTGTTTAAACGGGCGATTAATATGATGCTGGGACCGATTACGCCCTTACGTGAGGTCATCAGGTGGCTTGATGGTTTTGTGGGAATTGATCCGCAGGTTGCGGCATTACTTGATCAATATAAACCCGACATTGTGCTAGCGCCGGATATTGTTTTTCCGCTTGACCGTATTTTTTTGCGCGCCGCAAAACGTAAAAAATATTTCGTAATTGGTTTGACGCGTTCGTGGGATAATCTTACCTCAAAAGGCGTGATCCAAATTTTGCCTGATAAACTCATCCTTCATACGTCACGCATGAAAAAGCAAGCTATTGAACTTGTGGGTGTGCGTGCGGATAACATTGTCGTGACCGGCCCGCCGGATTATGATAAGTATTTTAAGCCGGTAACGGTAACAAAAGAGGAATTTTGTAAAAAATGGGGTATTCCCCTTGGTCGCCGCCTTGTCCTTTTTGCTCCCTTTTATGATGACTATACCGGATCTGCGATCATTATGATGAATGCGCTGACTCGCGCAATTTCTGACGGAAAGCTTCCCCAAGATGTTTATTTTTTAATGCGATATCGTCCGGCAACGCCTGAAATACCGGATTCATTGCTTGAACCAAGCGATCACTTCACGATTACCAAGCCGTGCAGTTTATATTTTAAAGTGAAAAACCGCACGCAAGCCCCCAAGAAAGATTGGGAATTTTCTCCCGAAGATGCGGATTTGCTTGTTCAATCTATTATGTTCTCTGATGTTATTATCAATACGTTTTCAACGCTTACTATTGATGCCGCCGCAATGGATAAACCTACCATTGGCGTGCGTTTTGACGCCGACACCACATGTTTGCCCCAAAATAGCGTGTTAAAAATTGCCGATGCGCATGATCATTACCGCGAACTGGAGCGTGCGGGCGGCGTACGCCTTGTCCATGACATGAATGAACTCATCAAAGGAATTGCGGACTATCTGGAGCATCCGGAAAGCAATCATGAGGGGAGAGAGCGTATGAAAAAAGAACAGATTGAATTTACTGACGGTCTAAACGGAAAACGCGCCGCGGATTTTATTCGTGCGGAGCTTGACCGCGTTATTATGTCTTCAGCTAAAAATAATCATGTTACCTAGGATACTCAAAAAACTGTATTGGAAATATTATTATCTCCGATCGTTGTGGCCGGTATGGTTTTATATATTAAATCGCCACCCTCGGCGTCTATGGCAAGTATACCGGCCTGATGTTCGTTTAAGCGCGGTACAGGCGCGCGTAGTCGGCGATTTGAAACGCGACGGCATTGCTATTGCGCATCTTAATGATTTTTTTCCGGAAGGTTCGGTTACGCGAGAATTAAAAGCGTACAGCGACAAACTTCTTGCAGATCCTGTCTCACAGGAGAAAATCGCTACGCGGGAACATGCAAAACAAACAGCGAAAAGTGATATCATTGTTCATCTTTTGGGAGGATATGGCGATACAAAACATGTATTGAGCCTTTGTAATCCATTTCTTCGATTTACATTCAGCAATGAGATTTTGCATTCAGTGGCATCATATTTTGATATGTTTCCTCTATTCAAGATGTGCTCGCTTCATTCCACCATTCTCCTCCCCGCGGGTTCGCCCGAATTTTTTTCCCAACGATGGCATCGCGATCCGGATGATAAAAAATTAGTAAAAGTATTTCTCTATCTGACCGATGTTGAGGAGCAAGGAGCGGGGCCTTTTACTTACATCGCGGGATCTCATTTAGGCGGAAAGTGGCGTAATCTTTACCCTCAAGTTCCTCCGGTTGGAAGTTATCCTCCGGCAGGGGCGCTTGAGACGTATATTCCAGAGGCAGATAAGAAGATATGTTTGGGCAAGATTGGCACGCTTATTTTTTGCGATACAAGCGGTTTTCATAAAGGCGGGTACAGCACCACAAAACGGCGCCTGATGTATGCGGCAACCTATACGTCTGCCGCATCAGTATTGCAGGCAAATTGCACCCTTATTGACATGGATAAAGCAGGCCATTTTTCAAGAATCGCGCAATATGCGTCCGGTATGACTTTTTTATGAAAACAATTTTTATTTCCTGTTTTCATCCCTATACATCGCGTAATATTCTTTCCACTGATGCATTTCGGCTTTTGACCCGCGCACAGGATTTGCGTATTGTTCTTTTCGTCCATGATAATAAAAAAGCATATATTAAAACAAATTTTGCCGATGCTCGCACAATAGTAGAAGGAATTTCTTTTAACGCTCCTTCTTCGCAATCTCGGACAATGCTCATCATGAAGCGGCTTGCTAAATTTTCCCTTGATTCAAATTCCGTACGGATTCAAAGATACATGAAATGGAAATTAGAAAAGAGATATGTGTATTTGCTTCTGTCCTTTGTAGGCAAAGCAGTGTCTCATAGCCGTCTCCTGCGCGCGTCTATGCGCGCATTGGATTATGCTATGGCGCAGAAAGATAGATTTAAAACATATTTTCAGGCTTATAATCCTGATGCGGTTATTATCACGGATATTCTTAATGAACGGGATGTGGAGCTTGCCCAGAACGCGCGATTTTTTAATGTGCCAATTGTCGGCATGGTGCGCTCGTGGGATAATTTAACTCTTCATGGTTTGATGAGATTTTTACCCGATCTTTTGCTGGTGGCAAGCGAAGAGATTAAAAAACAGGCGGAAGCGCTCAATGATTGTTCTGACAAAAAAGTGAATATCGTCGGGGTCGCGCATTATGATAAATATGCTCAAGGCGCGAAAATCTCACGTGAAGAGTTTTTTACATCAATAGGGTTGGACAGCGCGCGCCCAACTATTCTCTATGCGCCCATCGGAGATTTTTATATTGCTGATAATACTACCGATCGGCATGTTATTTCATTGCTTGCGCGGCTTAACGCAAATGTGATTGTACGTTTTTCGCCTACTGTGCCGGTCAAAGATATGGAAAGAGATGTGCCATCATTTGCAAACGTATATGTTGATCGGCCGGGGGTTAATTTTAGCAAACAGAGCATAGGTGATCAGGAATTAAGTGAACAAGATGATGACCGGCTTTTGCATGAGCTTGTGTATAGTGATGTCATTATTTGCGGCCCGTCAACGGTTGCTCTTGACGCGGTATTTTTAGATAAACCGGTGATTATTATTAACTTTCATCCGGACGCGCGCGGGTATTATGACGGTATTGCCAGACGCTATGATTATGATCATTTTAGGTTTGCCATTCGTTGCGGCGCATTTCGGCTTGCCAATAGCAAAGAAGAATTGTTTTTACTCATTGAGCAATATCAAAAAGATAGTTCTCTGGATGCCGAGGGGCGCGCGGTGTTGCGTACTGCGTATTGCGGTCCGCAGGATGGCATGTCAGGCGCGCGTATTGCCGGGGCAATAGTTGATTTTTTAAAATCTCCACGGGGGGCGATCACACATGTTTAATATCGTATATACAATACTATACGCAACGAGAAAACATTTTTATCTTTTTTTTGAACGACTTGGAGAAAAGAAATTTTTTGTTTCTTATACCGCGCCGGCGCGCCTGCAGCGTCTTTTTGCATTGGCGAATCTTTCAATTCTGGATATAGGAGCCAGGCGCGGTCCGTTATCCGAGTTTCAATTTTTTGCGCCATTTGCGCGGCTTATTTTGTGTGAGCCGGATGAGAAAGAAGCTTTGCGTTTGAAGGAAACATTGAAAGGCAAGGGACAATGGCGGGACGTGACAGTGATTACCGATGCTATTGATCCAACGGCGGAGCGCGTGACACTTAATATCACCAGAGAAGAGGGGCTAAGCTCGCTTTTGGAGCCGAATAAAAAAATCCTCAGCCAATTTTATCCCTCTGACTCTCAAGTAGGACATAAAAAATATTCTCTTGACAATTGGGAGGTAACTCGACGTATTGAGGTTCCTGCTATCACACTTGACGCGGCCGCGCAAAAATATGGTTTTTCAGATATCTCGGTGCTCAAGGTAGATACACAAGGAACCGAACTTGGGATTTTAGAGTCCGGCAGTGCCACCGTGCTTCCAAGCGTCGTTGCGGTATATGTGGAGGCGGAATTCATGGCACTCTACACAGGGCAGGCGCTTTTTGGCAATGTGCATGATTTTTTGCAACGAAAGGGTTTTCGGTTGGTAGATATTAAGCGTACATACTTGCGTCGCGTATTCCCGAATCAGCCCATATATTCCAAGCGAGAGCTTGCATGGGCGCACGGACTATATTTTCGGGAAATCAATGCTGATAAGACTCCCTTGACGGCATTGCAGAAAATTAAAGTTTCATGCGTTGCGGCAAATTTTGAATTTTTTGATTATGCAATTTGGCTTTTGCGTGATTTGGATGTTGTGGCATTGTTGCGCCGAAGTGAGCTTGTTGATGGTGTTGAGCAAGACATGAGTGCATACAGCGCCGCATTGTGGACATCAATTAAGAAAACATGCAGTTGGCGCGAGTGGCAACGAATCATGCGCGATTCGTGGAATGATCGCAATATTGAACGATGAACGATTGTTTGAAGAGTCTAATAGATGGCAAGATTGTGAAATTGTAAATAGCACATGAAGCGTTTCTTGACTTGAGGGGAAGGAGGGTTAGTATAACCGGAAGATGAGCGAGTTTATTATGCAGGCACTGCCAACAAAAATGTTTTAGATGCGTTTTTTTTATTTTTTGTTTGCTCCCGAAAGATAATAGCCGTCGGTTTATTCTCTTTTACTTTGAATTACGAAACTCTCTTTTGTGTCATTCCCGCGGAAGCGGGAATCCAGATTCTTTGAGAAAAAGGAGGGTCTGGATCCTCGCGATCGGGTCGGAGATGACACAGGTGAGGATGAGTTTCGTAATCCAAAGTCTTTTATCAAAATAGGTACCCTACTTTTTCCAACAGATCATGAACGCCGTGCATGAGATCATCTCGTGCATAGCACTCTTTCGCGGTTACCCATGCAAAGCCCTGATGCTCGTTTTCATTTAATGTTACTTCAATGGGAGATTCCAGATGTAGGCGATAGGCGACGAATTCTACGATCTTTTCGGGGAAGTCCCATCTTATTTCTTGAAGAAGCTCAAGCCGACGAGGAGAGATATGAAATCCTGTTTCTTCGCCTACCTCCCTGATAACCGCGTCTTGATCCGCTTCTCCTTTTTCCACCTTGCCTGCCGGTAGTCCCCACTTCCCACCTTGGGACTTATGAGAAAACCGATGAAGTATGAGAAATCTACCGCCATGCTCAAGAAAGCATCCAGCCACCCTTATCTTGAATTTTTCCCCATCGCTGTTCATCATAGTTTTTATTATATCAGGAAAATGGATTTAATGCAAGAAAAAACCCTACTGTCATATTTGACAATAGGGTTTTATAAAGCATCTCTGGAACAGATGCATATATTTTTCTCATGTTTCAAATGCCATCAAGAAATCGAACGATGCGTTGGGCAGTCTCCAGCTCTTCATCGTCATAGTTTACGACAATGAAATAGAACTCAATTGCCTGTTGCATTCTTGTGGGATCAATCCGCATGCGAATTTGAATCTGTTCCTCGCTCATGCCGCGTTTTCTAAGCCGCCCAATCAGGGATAGTCGTGAAGGAGGCGCAACGAACACAATGGTAACCTGCGGAACTCTTCTTCAAAATCTACATAGGATTTTGACTGTGGTATATTAGCATGATTGCTTTAGATATGCAAGAAGACGTACTGCGTAATAATTTTTGTCGCGAAATTATGAGACCTAGTGCGTAAATATTCTTCTACTGCAATTTCCAGATTTGGTAGACGCGAGGCGATTTCGTAGCACACGAAATACGCTTCGCGTCTGTACTGCGACAACGCATAAAATTATTCAACATATACGGCGGCTACTTCAGCGAAGTAGGTCATAATTTTTACATCGCTCCGCTCGAAATCTGAAAATAACGCTTGCGAAAATATTTACAAAGTCAGGTCTTATGGATGGCATGGATGTTTTAAACGTATTTCAAGAAAAAAGTATTCCTCAATCAGATTTTTTAATGTGAGATTTTATGCTTGTGCCATTTTTTTTAAAATAATCTCGGCGAGGAGAAAATCGTTTTCCGTATCAATATCAATGGCATCTTTTTTATCAATCATGTGATAACGCGTGCGTTTGCCCGTAAGGAGGCCTTCTTTCATAAGCGTATCGTAGCGAACTGCGATTACGTCAATGTGGGCGTATGCGGCAGGTTTATAGAATTGCCGCGCCATGCCAGAGGGCTCGGCGTGTCCAGTCACTTCTTTGGGAATAAAAGGAAGAAGCTCTTCACCTTTTATTTTCCAGAGTTTGTAGGGATGTTTGGGAGCAGTGGCAATGGCACGCGCCGAGGTCGCAGTCGGATCATCAAGTAAAAGTTTGACGCAGGCATCAATGGTTTTGGTTTTGCAAAGCGGTGTTGTGGGGGGAAGGCGCAAAATAATATCCGCTTTCCATCCTTCATTTTTTTCAAGCCACGTTACTGCGTGAGTCAAATAATCCATATCGGTTGCCGTATCATTGGCAAATTCGGCAGGCCGAAGAAACGGAGTCTCTGCCCCGAATGTGCGTCCGACTTCCTGATATTCCGGGGAATCAGTGGAGAGAATAACACGCGTAACGTATTGAGAATTTTTTGCCGTTTCAATAATCCAACCCATGAGGGGTTTCCCCATGAGTGGTTTTATATTTTTATGCGGGATACTTTTTGATCCGGACCGCGCACCGATTACGCCTAGTACATTCATATGCGTGTATGGTTATAAGATGAGATTTTTATATATAAAATAAAACTAATCTGTCTCTATTCTTGTTTCATTATATAAGAGAGGAGAGGAATGAATTCTTTGCAACTTTCTGCGTCTTTCTTAAGTTCTAATCTTTATAATCATTAACTAATTATCAATGTATGGCAATCAACGATCAAAAACGTGTGAAGATAGGTAATACCTACATAGGAGAAGGCGAGCCGGCGTTTTTCATTGCCGAGATCGGCAATAATCATAACGGAGATTTTTATCTTGCCAAGCGCACTATTGAGCAAGCGGTCAAGGCAGGGGCAAATGCCGTGAAGTTTCAGAAGCGGTTTATTGACCAGACATTTGCAAAAGAATTGCGGGAGAAGCCCCAAACAAAAGATCAGATTTACGGTACTACATACGGAGAGTATCGCGAGGCCCTTGAATTGGATAAAGAAGAATTTATCAAGTTGAAGGCATACGCGAATTCCCTCGGGGTTGCATTTTTCGCGACTCCTTTTGATAAGGCGAGCGCGGATTTCCTTGAGGAAGTGGGGCAGGATGTCTATAAAATTGCTTCATTTGATGTGACCAATCTTCCTCTTCTTGAGCATGTGGCAAAAAAGGGCAAGCCGATAATTCTTTCAACCGGCATGTCAAGCATTGCGGAAGTTGATGAAGCGGTTCAGACGATTACCAGATATAACAATCAATTGGTGATTCTTCATTGCGTTTCCATTTATCCCACCGCGGATGATAAGTTTAATCTTGCGACGATTCCGTTTTTCAAAAATCGCTATCCGTTTGCCATCGGCTACTCCGGTCATGAGCAGGATTACATTCCGACACTTGCCGCTATTACGCTTGGCGCGAAAGTAGTGGAACGCCATATCACGCTTGATAAAGCAATGCCCGGGCCGGATCATGCAACGGTCAGCATTGAACCCGATGAATTCGCCGCTATGGTCGCTGGCGCCCGCCGCATAGAAAAAGCGCTTGGCGTTGCGAGGTCAGAAGTGCTTCCCGACGAAATGCCCACCCGTAATAAACATTCCAAAAGTCTTGTCTCAACTGTTGCAATTCCTGCGGGAACCGTGATAACTGCCGCAATGGTGATGTGCAAGAGCCCGGGTTACGGCCTTAAGCCCAACATGCTGGGACAGATCGTTGGGAAAAAAGTAGCTGTTGATATAGCAGAGGACGGCGTGATCACGAAAGATCATATTGTGTGGGGATAATGGCAATTATTATATATGTTCTAGATAGAAAAAATCTTTTCTCGCATGCGCGGGAAGATTTTTTCTTTTTGAGAATATATCGTAACCCTTCACCCCCCCCCTGTCATTGCGAAGAGTCTTCGATGAAGCAATCTCTATCTCGAAATGCTAGATTGCTTCGTCGTTTCTGCTCCTCGCAATGACAGAGATAGAGTGTGAGGGGTTACAATATATCTTCTCGACACCAGTTAAAAACTGTGCTTAAATAGTTTATATGAAAATTGCAACCATTGAAGCGCTCCACTGCGATGCCGGATGGCGCGTGTGGACGTTTATAAAAATCGTGAGTGATGATGGACGTATAGGGTGGAGCGAATGTACGGATTCCCACGGATCTCCGCGCGCGATTGAGGGGGTCATCAAAGACTTGCAACACTTGGTCATTGGCAAAGATCCTCGTCACGTGGAAAAAATATTTTGGGATTTATACAGCGCCACGCGCCAAAGTACGGGCAGTGTAATCCAAAAAGCTATTGCAGGCATTGAAAATGCGCTTCTTGATATAAAAGCAAAAGCTCTTGGGATTCCTGTGTATGAATTGCTCGGAGGGCCGGTGCGAGATACTATTCGCGTGTATTGGTCGCATTGCGGCACATCACGCGTGCGGGCCGCGCAATTTGTTAATCAAGAACCTATTCAATCGCTTGAAGGCATTGCGGCGATGGCGCAAGAAGTAAAGCGCCGCGGGTTTAATGCAATCAAAACAAACATTGCGCTGTTCGGCGACAAGCCGCATATTTATATGCCTGCGTTTGGCAAAAGCGAGGGCGGACCGGAATTGAATGCCGACACCGCGCTCCTGCATGATATAGAAATGTATGTTGCGGCATGGCGTGAGGCTCTGGGCAATGACGTTGATTTGATTCTTGATCTTAATTTTAATTTCAAAACAGAAGGGTTTATTAAAATCGGCCGGATGCTTGAAAAATATAATTTGTTGTGGCTCGAGATGGATACCTATGATCCGCGCGCACTACGGCATATTAAAGATTCGATCCGCATTCCGATATGTTCGGGAGAGAATCTGTATGGCGCCCGTGAGTTCCGGCCGTATATTGAACATCATGCCATGGATGTAGTGAGCGTGGATGTGAGTTGGAACGGCGCATGGCAATCAAAGAAAATTGCCGACTTGGCGGAACTGTATGAAATGAATGTTGCGCCCCATAACCATCATAGCCATTTTGGCACGTTTATGACCGCTCATTTTGCAGCCGCAATTCCGAATCTGCGGATACTTGAAGTTGATATTGATGATGTGGCATGGAAAGATGAGATCGTTACTGCATTGCCCCATATAGAAAATAGCATGCTCTCGCTTCCGACAGGACCGGGTTGGGGGATTGAAGTAAATGAAGAAGCAGTTAAAGCGCATCCGTGGTTGAAATAGATTTACAAAATATGGCTACCGATTTTTCAAAAAAATCAATTGCCATACTTGGTCCCGGCGCAATCGGCGGCTTTTTAGCGGCTGTGTTGTGGAAATCCGGTTATCAGGTGAATTGTATTGCAACCCAAGCCGGGGCCGAGCGTATTGCAGAGAATGGTTTACATTTGAAGAGTAGTGTATTCGGCGAATTTACTGCGCGTCCCCATACGCAAGCAATCCTCACTTCAAAACCAGATATATTGCTTGTGGCCGTAAAAGCGCCGGCGCTTGTTACTGCTCTTGCAAGAGTGCCGCTTGAATATGTCGGACAAAGCATTATTATTCCTTTTCTCAACGGGTTTGAACATATTGAAATACTTCGCAGTCGTTATGGGAATCGTGTGGTAGCGGGGTCTATAAGCATTGAAGTCATGCGTCAAGAATCGGAGCTCATTCATCATTTGTCGCCGCATGCGATGATACGCATTGCTTCCGATACCGGTATTTCGCGAAAAGAACTTGAAAAAACAAAACAGCTTTTTCTCCATGCGGGTATTCCGTGTGAAGTATCTGAAAAAGAAGCTGATGTTATTTGGGAAAAATTGGTGCGGTTGAATGCCATCAACTGCGCGATTGCCGCCAGTGGAAAATCTTTGGGGTTTGTCAGGTCAGATCCGGAATGGCGCGCGCTGTTGGAATCTTGCGTAAGAGAAGCGGTGGAAGTCGCGCGCATTGACGGTGTTGACAGTAATGTTGAAAACGTGATGGCGCGTATTGATGTGCTTCCCGCATCTCTGCGGACGTCGCTTGCCCGTGACATTGAGGCAGGCAATAGCGGAGAGCTTGATGCCATAGCCGGGGCCATTGTGCGCAAAGCCGCTCATAATGGCATTGCAACTCCTACGATTACTCGCATGATTGAAAAAATTTCTTCCCAATGCGGCGTTTTGAGATAGGTTCTATTATACTTCCCGAAGAAATTTTCTCTGAATAATTTTTATGAATAGAGAAAATCTAAAAATATGCCGCATTCTCTTTCAAACCGTGTTTGCGCGCTATAAATTGCGTATTGTCGTGTTAACGATGCTCGGATTTGTGAATGGTATCCTAGATGCCGCAGGCATCGGTCTTTTAATACCCCTGTTTTCCCTTGTGGTTAAAAATTCATCAATAAGCCAGAGCAAGGTTTCTCTTATCGTATTGCACATGTTTACGGCAATGGGCCTGTCTATGACCATCGCAACTGTTTTGATTTTTATGTCGCTTTTGTTTATAGGCAAAGCAATAGCAGAATTTTTTTTGGTATTTATACGCGTTCGCATTATGACCGAATATGAGAACAACACGAGAATTGATTTATACTCAAAAACACTTCACGCGCGCTGGCCGTATCTTTTGGGACATAAGATTGGCTATTTGGAAAACGTGATGATGGTTGATCTGCACTCTACCGGCGGACTCCTTAAACAGCTTTGTCAAACAGCGCCTAATATAGCAACCTTTATCATTTATATTGTCGCGGCATTCAATATCTCATCTACGGTCACCCTGCTTACCCTTGGGGTGGGATTGCTGTTTCTCATGGTTTCTAAGCCGTTTCTCGCACGCACCAAAAAATATGCCCAGCGTATTACATTAATCAATAAAATGATCGCGCATCGCGTCAATGAAAGCGTGATGGGGATGAAAACAATTAAAGCAAGCGGAGTTGATGAGCTTGTCGTGAGGAGAGAAAAGAAGGTGTTTGATGAACTCAAAAAAATTATTATCAGGAGTTCTCTTGTTCAGCACTCCGGCGCGAGTATCGCGGAGCCACTAAGTTTTATCTTTATTGCGCTTGTCTTTGCGTTTTCTTACAAGCATACGGCATTTGATCTCGCGAGTTTTGCCGTGGTCATGTATCTTATTCAGCGTATCTTTACGTTTGTTAAAAAGACCCTTTCGGCGTTGCATGTAATAAATGAATCTCTTGTGGGCGCGCGCCATGTTCTTGATCTCAATACTGCGGTGGAGGAAAACAAAGAGGAAAGTACTGCGAACGAATCTTTTGTTTTTACTGAAAAAATTGAATTTCGCAATGTTTCTTTTGCCTATGATACGAATCGTCCCATACTCACGGACGTGTCTTTTGATATTAAGCAAAATGAAATGGTGGGCATTATCGGCCCTTCGGGAGCAGGGAAGACCACAATTGCCGATTTAATGTTACGGCTCTTTATTCCTGATAGCGGCGAGATTGCCATAGACGGCAAAGAAATTTCCCGTTTCTCTCTGCATGATTTTCGCCGTCATATCGGGTACGTATCGCAGGACATTTTTCTCATGAATGATACGATTGCCGACAATATTACATTTTATGATGATAGCATTGATGAGGCGCGGATGATCGAGGCGGCGCGCATGGCTAATATCTATGATTTTATTATAGGACTTGATAAAGGATTTAAGACCATTATCGGTGATCGCGGGATATTGCTTTCCGGCGGCCAGCGTCAGCGTGTTATTTTAGCCCGCGCACTTGCGCGAAAGCCTGCTGTATTGATTCTTGATGAAGCAACAAGCGCGTTGGATAATGAATCAGAGGCGTTGATTCAAAAGTCCATTGAAGGGCTTAAAGGCGGCGTGACAGTCATTGTCATTGCGCATCGTCTTTCGACCATTATAGGTTGCGATCGCCTCATTGGATTGGAAGACGGAAAAATAGTGGAAGCAGGCGCCCCGCAGGAACTTTTGGCAAACGATAATTCGTATTTTTCAAAGGTATACAATCTCGCGCAAAAACATGATGAATAATTTTCCTTTGTTTGCAAGTACAGTTGATCTGATGTATGTATATATAATGAGACCGTAGAAAAATATCTCCCATGATGTCATTGCGAGCAAAGCGAAGCAATCTATAGCCTCAAGAGAGAGATTGCTTCGTAGGAAGCCCTCCTGGCAATGACAATGTTCGGGTATTTTTCTACAGTCTCATATGATATGTCATTAAAATCCAATCCAATAATAAGGATTTTTTCCGGTGATAAAACCGTCAGAGGTACAGCGCTCAATCTTTTTGGAGCGCAGGTATTGAGAATGCTTACTGCTCGCTCTCTCTATGCCGCGCGTAGCGCTCCTGTTGACAACGATATTCAAGATTATGTAAACGAAGTCAAACGTGAAGGAATGATTGCAATTCCTGATTTTTTGAAACCGGAACAATTCAACGCGGTTCGCGAAGAATATCTTAATATTTTTCGCAACACAAGCCGATCACAAATTTTGACGCGGGGTTCCAATACCGTTGAACTTATCTTTTTGAAAGATCTCAATCAAGCAGATGCCAAAGATGCAGGAAAATATTTTTTTTATAATCCGAAGCTTCGGGCAATTTTTCATGCGCTTGAGAAACAGCCGCTTGATTCTTTACGCGCCACCATGTCATTTGAGTTGCTTACGCAACACGATGGCGACACGGCGGACCCGGAAACTAAATTCCATAATGATATTTTTTATAACACCCATAAGGCGTGGCTGTATCTTGACGATGTGGCTGAAGAAAACGGGCCGCTTGTGTATGTCAAGCGTTCGCATCATTTAAGCCCCTGTCAATTATTGTATGTATATAAAGAGAGCTTAGGCAAGAATGAAGGTTCCCGGCGCATTACTCCGCAAGAAATCGTCCGTCGAGAACTTACCGAGACACGTTGTGTTTGCGCGCGCAACACGCTTGTTATCGCAAATACGTTCGGCTATCACAGGCGGATGAGAGGCAAACCGGGCAATCAACGACACGCGCTCAACATCAGCGCGCGAATTACCAGCCCTTTCCAATTATTACTTCCGTCAGGCATGATTCATAACACTCACCGTGCCGCTGATTCTTCTGTCATGATGTAGAGCAGGAATATGAGGCTTTAAATTTTCTCCTCTTGGTTTTTTTCCATGCTGTTTAACTCGCGGACATTTTTGATTTTCTTCTTAAGCGTCACCACGCTTTATTTTTTGATTCCCAACAAATGGCGATGGGTATTTTTGTTAGGCGCGAGCATGGCGTTTTATATGGCGTTTGTGCCAAAGTATATTTTAATTCTCTTATTTCTTGCGGTCGTGGATTATGTGGGCGGCATCTTGCTGGAAAAAGCCCGAACAGATCGCGTGAGAAAAATTATCCTTGCCTCCAGTCTCATTCTTGATCTTGCCACCTTGGGGTTTTTTAAATATTTTAATTTTTTCGCGGACAATGTTGAAGCGCTTGCGCGCATGCTTCATTGGAATTATGGATTTACGACGCTAGAGATATTGCTTCCTTTGGGGATTTCATTTCATATTTTTCAGAGTTTGAGCTATGTCATAGAAGTATACAGGGGCAAACAAAAAGCGGAAAAACATTTTGGTTTCTTCTTTCTTTATATTATTTTCTATCCCCAGCTTGTGGCAGGCCCTATTGAGCGCGCCCAAAACCTGCTTCCCCAGCTTCGCGCATCACGTCCGTTTAGCTACGCGGCTGCCAGTAGCGGCATTCAGCTTATGCTGTGGGGACTTTTTAAGAAAGTAGTGATTGCCGATAGGGTAGCACTTTTCGTGAATCAGATGTATGCTTCGGATGGCTCCGCTGACTTCACGGGGGTTAATCTTTTGATTGCAAGCGTTTTTTTTGCGTTTCAAATTTACTGCGATTTTTCCGGATACAGCGATATCGCGCGGGGAGCCGCCCGTGTTATGGGTATTCGTATTATGGAAAATTTTCGCTACCCCTATGGCGCGGCATCCGTGGCAGAGTTCTGGCAGAGGTGGCACATTTCGCTCTCTACCTGGTTTCGCGATTATCTCTATATACCCCTTGGCGGGAATCGCGTTGCGGTCCCGCGTTGGTATTTCAATGTGCTGATTGTTTTTTTGGTAAGCGGTCTGTGGCACGGCGCGCGTTGGACCTTTGTGGTATGGGGGGCGCTCCATGGCATGTACCTCCTATTTTCTCTGGCGACCGCGCGTATGCGTGAATTATTCGTGCATGCGATACGACTTGATCGCATGCCCGCAATCAGGAGAGCGTTTCAGATTGGCATGACATTCAGTTTGGTAACCTTTGGCTGGATTTTCTTTCGTTCTCCGTCGCTTAACGAAGCATTTGCTATCATCGGGCGCATTATCCTTGACATACCGCAATTATTTTCTTTTTCCACTATGTATCATGTGATTACTCAATCGCGGCTTGGCGGATTTGAATTTGTTATTGCGATAGCCGCGATTGTTATTATGGAAATAGTGCATATTCTGCAGAAGCGCAAAAGTTGTGTAGAGCGAATACGCAATTATCCATTGTGGGTGCGGTGGTCATCTGTTTACGCATTGATTGCCGCGGTATATTTTCTTGGTATTTTTGACGACACGGCGTTTATTTATTTCCAATTCTGACATGAAATGGTTTTCATCACGTAAAATGTTTTTTATATTTCTTAGCAGATCCGCGCTCTTTTCCCTTGGTTTTTTGTTGATACTTGCCGCGGCAAATGCGTACTATCGTCAGCGCGTGATGAAAAACGATTTTATTTTTACTTCGCTCAATCGGTTTAGGGAAGAAAATATCAATCCCCGCATAATTTTTTTGGGAGATTCACATGCGGCTCTTGATATCAGATCGGAATTTTTGGATGACGGGTACTATAACTTCAGCGCCCCATCGGAAGGATGGCGGGAATTTTCTTTGCGGCTCCGCACAGCCCTTAAGCTTAAAAAAACCATCACTCATGTCATCATTCCTCTTGATGATCATGCATTTGCGCCTTATCGGGCTCAAGATGCCTTTTTTACCAATTTTTTGCATTTTTCCGATCTTGACGATATTAAGGCGGTTTTCAAGCCATCGGCAGTAACTCTTTTCAAAGCGCGCGTATCAAACTATCTGCCACTGGTAAGCCCCAGTAACCGTACGTTGATACGCAAAGTCACGGGCGAGGATATGTATGCCCTCATAACACGAACCAAAAACATCAAATCCATTGTTATAGATGCATGGGGAGGAATCGTACCCATGGATGAACGGACATGGTCGGAGGTTTCGGAACGGGAACGAAATGAAGAAATCACCAGTCGCGCGAATAAGCATTTCCGCAAGCCATTGATCAACGAAGAACTTATGGCTACATTTGAAGATTTTTTGGCATACTGCGAGAAACACGGAGTAAAGGTGATCGGCGTGCGCTATCCCGTAACAACGGATTATCAACAAGCGGCAAAAGAGCACGGCGAAGGATTGGTGGAGAAACGATACCAAGAATTTTCATTTGACGGCACGCTTGATTACTATCATGCATTTGATAAACATCAAGATTATTTTCGCGACCCGGATCATCTCAATACGAAAGGCGCAGTGGTGTTCTCACAAATGCTTATGGCAGATTTGCGCAAGACGGTAAAATAATTTTTTAAGAGCCTATTCATCATCTTTTTTCCAGAGCCATTTTGCGATATTTTGAGCGAAAA
>CAYHZE010000008.1:0-20323 GCA_964361015.1 uncultured Candidatus Saccharibacteria bacterium
AAAAGCACAAAATTAATTTGCCGATTATGGTAACAGTTTCCTATGGCCTATAGCGACCTACGTTCGCCTGTGGTACATTCTTTATTTTTCCCCCGGAAATTTTTATCACCCATTGGGTAATCAGGCCATGATCTTCTCCTTGATCCTCCTGTATGTCTTGAGGAGTTTGTTGCTGTTGAGGATTTTCTTTATCGTATTGAGCGAGAATGTCCATAAGATATTTTTTTAAATTTCTATTCGTTCGTTACGCGAAACACTTCTTCAATAGAAGTAACTTTCTGGGCGGCGCGGATGAAGCCTTCGTCCATCATGGTGATCATGCCCTCTTTGCGCGCTTGGGCTTCAAGTTGATCCGTGGTTGCGTTTTTGACCAGCAGTTCTTTGATGGTCGGCGTCATTTCAAGCACTTCATGAATGCCCATCCTTCCTTTGTATCCGTCTGGACACGCTTCGGAGTTTTTAGGGCTTGCAAATTCAATATCTTTGAATGAGATCTTGGGATCAACAACTTTTTCATGGTGCAGTATATCGGTGATCTGATCAGTATTGATATTTTTAGCTATGCTCGCCGCTTGCGCGGAAGAAAGTTTTGATTCATCGTGTTCCTGACACACTCGGCGAATGAGCCGTTGAGAGATAATGACATTAACGGTAGAAGCAATAAGGAAGGGCTCCACCTTCATATCAAGGAGCCGAGGAATGGCGCCGGCGGCAGAGTTGGTATGCAGTGTTGATACGACTAAATGTCCGGTAAGGGCCGCGTTAATGGCAAGGGCCGCGGTCTCGTTATCGCGGATTTCTCCTACCATTATAATATTGGGGTCTTGGCGCAAGAGTGTGCGCAGGCCGCTGGCAAAAGTAAGCCCGATATCTGACCGAACTTGGGTTTGATTGATGCGCGGCATGCGATATTCAATCGGATCTTCAATGGTGGAGATATTTACGCGTGGCGTGTTGAGAATTTGTAAAATGGTATACAATGTGGTGGTTTTTCCCGATCCCGTAGGTCCGGTGGCAAGGATAATACCGGTAGGTTTGTGAATGGCGCGTTCAATGCGTTCAAGGTTTGCTCCCCAAAATCCAAGTTCTTCAAGCGTGTAGCCTTTTGTGCTTTCGGGCAGTAAGCGCATCACGATTTTTTCTCCGTCAAACACCGGCAGTATTGATACGCGAAATGAGATTTTATATTCTAGTGTTTCCACCTTGAATCTGCCATCTTGAGAAAGGCGGTGTTCGTCCAATTTAAGATTAGCCATGACTTTGATACGCGCCACCAGTCCAAGCCCGATTTGCTTAGGCAGGGTCATTGCATCGTGCAAAATACCGTCAATGCGATAGCGCACGAGTATTTCTTTTTCCATTGGCTCAATGTGGATGTCCGATGCGCTTTGCAAGATCGCGTGGTGTATGAGCGTGTCCACGATGCGGATGACTGGCAAATCTTCGGCAAGCTTTTCCAGGTCTTCCTTTCCCGCCTCGCCTTCTTCGTTGATGCTCTCGAATTTAATGGCCTCTGTTTCTTTTTTAATAATATCTCCGAATTCCGCTTCCAATGATTTTTGATATTGCTTGAGCGCGTGCTCGATTGATTCGGGCGTGGTCAGGCGGGGAAGAATGCGTATGCCCGCTTTTTTCTTGATGAATTCAATAGTGGGCAGGTCATCCGGATCAAGCATGGCGACCTCGAGGTTGTTTTCCCGTTTACTGAAAGCAATGATGTTGTGCTTGCGGGCAATCGGCTCGGGAATAATGCTCAAAATATCCGGATTGATCGTCTCATGGGAAAGATCAACAAACGGAATACCTAAAATATACGCCTCCAGGCGCCGCAGTTCCATTTCCTTGATGTCTCCTCTGTTCAAGAGGACGTCCCGAAAGGGTTTTTTTGTTTTTACGGCTTCGGCCTCGGCGCGAAGAATCGTATCCTTTTTGATCAGTCCCGAATCAAGAATAAAGGCTTTGAGTTGTGATTCTTCTATTCTCATTGGGGGAGAAAATAGAAAAGAGAAAAGAGAAAAATACTATTCTCTCCTTCCATTTTCTACTCGCAACATCCTATGTTTTATCATGAGCGAGTGGATCCGAGGATGTCTTTTATCTTTTCTGCAACTTCTTCAAGTTTATAATTTGTTTTCACGAGATATGTCTTGGCGCCAAGCGTGAGCGCCCGCTCCACATCTGCATTGCCCTCAAGATTGGTGAGAATGATAACCGGGATGTTCATGGTGGTGGATTCTTGTTTGAGCTCGGTCAATACGGCAAACCCGTCTTTTTTGGGGAGAATGAGATCAAGGAGAATAAGGTCGGGAAGCTCTTTACGGGCAAGATTAATACCTTCTTCTCCGTCTACCGCAGAGAAAACTTGATAGTCTTTGCTTGCAAGCATGCTTGAGATGGCATGCTGGAGGGCTGACTCGTCTTCTACCACAAGAATTTTTTTCATATGCTTATATAATAGTAATTATTTTTTAATAGGCAGTGTAAACCAGAATGTTGACCCTCTTTCTTTTTCTGAAGTAAAGCCAATCGTGCCTCCGGATATTTCAATAATATATTTTGATATAAATAAATCAATGCCCGTCCCTTCGGTTTGATGTTGCATACCATTGGGAGCGCGGAAAAATTTTTGAAAAATGTTTTTTTGCTGGTCTTTTGCAATACCCACGCCCGTATCGGAAACGCTCAAACGCATAAACGCCCCTTCTTTTTTTAATAAAATACTCACTGTTCCTTTTCCTTCCGTGTAGCGGATGGCATTGTCAATAAATGTTTCCATGACCATACCGATGCGTTGGCGATCAGCATGGATAATCGGATCGCTGGTTTCATCATTTTCCAGGGCAAGCACGATATGGGATGTCTCCGCATACCTCTCCAAGTTTTTAATTGTTTTTTTTACTATGTCGGATAGTCGGATATCTTCCGCTTGAAGTCTAAGCGCGCGGGATTCAATGCGCGTGACATCAAGAAGCGTGTTGACAAGGCGCACCATCCGCTGGTTTGCATCTTGAAGATTGAGGATATAAAAATCCGTGTCCTTTTGCAGTTCTGGTTTTTTAATAGTTTGCTGGAGCGATTCAAGGGTCCATTTCAAAATGGAAATGGGCGTGCGCATTTGGTGGGAGATAATGGAAACAAATTGGGATTTTATCCGGCTTGCTTCCGCGACTTTACTGAAGCCGTTGATAATCGCATTGCCCGTGACGAGAAACAAGGTTCCGATAAAAGAAACAATAATAACGGTGGGCATCTCCGGTTCTTCAAAGTAGCGTGAAGCAAGGAGTGCTACGCTTATCATAGAAATAATCGTAATCAATCCCATGACAATAAACAACACGGGCGGACATTGCCATAGGGGTAATCCGATGGATTGGCACTCTCCTATTATGGGAATTCGTTTCATGAAAATAATTATGACTGACGCATCTAGCTTTTCCCCCCCCTTCTCATACTGGGTTAGGGGTGGTAAGAGTGAGGGATAGAACCTAAAGAAAAAGTTGATATCCCTCACTTATACCCCTCCCAACCTCCCCTGCTTCAGGGGAGGAAGCAGAGTTGGATCTATTCCCCTCCTGATGCAGGAGGGGTTAGGGGTGGTATGGGTGAGGAAAAAAACTATATAGCGTAGATTCTATCGCTCATTCATACCCCTCCCAACCTCCCCTGAAGCATGGGAGGAATAAAATGCGTAAGTCCTTATAATGCCACTTTATTGTGAGTATACCATACATACGGATAATGAAGAAATGAAGAAATAAAAAAGAAGGACAAATGCCCTTCTTTACTATAAACGGCGGGTAGCACGCATCAAGTGATTGGTTCGTATTGCTTGACAGATGCCTCAAGGAAATTAAGAAATGCGGCGCGCGCGCCATCGGCATTATACCGAAAATCTTCGTGTATGCGCGCGTATTCATATTGCACACGGGATACAATGTGCGCGCTGTAGGCTCTTGCTTGCACATTGCTGTTTTGTGCTCGTTTGGCAAGTTCTTCCCGGAGATGTTCCGAAATGCGCGCAAGATATTGTTTGAAATTATCAACCGCGATTACTTGTTCGGTGATTTTTCGTAAATGATATCCTTTTGCGCCAAATACCAATGCTTTTCTTACCATTGAGGGTTTTTGCATGATTACGCGGCTAAGGAATTGCAGATATGCGGGACCTTGTCGTGATATAAGCTGTCTGGTGGTGGCAAGCAAAAATTGTATGGTTTCGTTTGCATTCATGGGCGTTGAAGCAGTTTTGGGGTTGTTTGCGCGATCAAGACGTTGAAAAAGCGTCCAGCATCGGTCGAAATAATTTTTTAAACTCCTATCGTAGATGGTATTCAGTACGCGTTTATATCCCGCGATTAAGGTTTCTTCGGGTATGTTGGGAATAAAATTGAGATGAGTCCCTATGCTGGTGCCCGTTGTATCGCCTCGCAAGCGTCCCTCGCGTTCCATCCGAAAGTACAGATCAGTGCCTTTCAGTATGTTAAGCAATCCTTCCATGGCAATCGGAATTGCCGCTTGTTTGATAAACTCAATATGAAGATCAAACATGTTTTCCGTATCGCCATCAAGCCCAAGGATAAACCCGCCCATGACCTCAAAACCTTTGCGTTGGAGGGTGTGTACTGCATGAAGCGGATATTCGGGATCGTTTTTATCTACATTTTGCTTTTTTTTGGTAGTTATAAGAGCTTCGGGTGTTGGTGTTTCAATGCCCACAAAGACAGACGTAAAACCTGCGGCAACCATGGCATCCATGAGTTCTTCATGGTCAACAAGATTCATGGACGCTTCCGTGTAGAGATCAAACGGATATCCGCGTTCCTTCTGCCACTCAATAAGCCCCTTTTCATTTTGATTTTTTGGCCTCAAAAGGCGCAGGGCATCGCGCCGATTGCCGATGAAATTATCATCAACTAGAAATAGGCTTCCGCGATATCCGCGATTATACAGCATTTGAAATTCCGCAAGCATCTGTTCATTGGTTTTTGTCCGCGGGATTCTGCCATACAGTTTAGTAATATCGCAGAATTCGCAATCAAATGGGCATCCACGCGAGAATTGCAGGAGCATTGCGCCGTAATCCCGCATATTGATAAGATCATATCGCGGCAGAGGCGCTTTGGTGATGGCAGGGCGTTCTTTGGGAATATAGATGTGCTTGGCAGAACCCGCGCATAGGTCTTCAAGAAAAGGAGAAAGCGTCTCTTCCACTTCACCCAAAAGAAAATAATTCACACCTTCAATCTCTTCCCAATATGACGTGGGATGAGGCCCGCCCGCGCAAATAGGTTTTCCCATACGTTGAGCGTGAGCAATCACGCAGGCAAGCGATCGCCGCTGTACAATCATGGTGGAGGTGCATACGAGATCAGCCCACTGGAGGTCTTGGTCTGTGAGCGCCCGAACATTCATATCAACGAGCCGCAGGTTGTATCCTTGAGGAAACATACCCGCCAGTGTTAGCAGGCCAAGGGGCGGCATAGACGATTTTTTACCCACATATTGAAGTGTATACTTAAAACTCCAAAATGAAGTATCAAATTCCGGATATACAAGGAGGATATTTCTTGATTTCATATTTCCTTCCTTAATTGTGTTGTAAACGTGCGGATCTTTACACCACTATGACATGAAAAGAAAATGTGTCAATTTTATGTGGTTGATGGAAGCAATATACAATATCACCTTCAAAAGAATACACGGCTCAATAAGGAGACTTCCCATTGCCTACAAAAACATACGATCGTATGTTTTTGTAGGCAATGGGAAGTATTGGTTCGGGCTCAAAGGAAAAGAGGGTGACAGTTCTCTTTTTATTAGACTTGTCCCCTATTAAGAAACAAGTCTCATTATTATGGGACAAGTCTAATCTAAGGTGGATTCTTAGAATTTTTTACAACTACAGTCCATGATATACAAGTTATCAATGCGCGATCGTGATCGCCCAGATTTTTTTTGCGCCTGCTTTTTTAAGAATATAGGCGGCTTGTTTAAGGGTGGCGCCGGTTGTTTTGACATCATCCACCAGAATAATGCTTTTGCCTCGTAATTCGGCTGTATTGCGTACGGAAAAAACATTTTGAACGTTTTCGCGGCGCGACCGCGCAGTAAGCATGGCTTGTGGGGGAGTTGCGATGATGCGGACAAGCGTTTGTTCGTCAATCGGCAGAGATAATTTTTTGGAAAGTTCGTTCGCCAAGAGCATTGCTTGGTTAAATCCTCGAACGCGCTCTTTGCGCGGGTGAAGGGGGATAGGTATAATGAGGGTATGCGGCGCGACCGGCGTGTGGTAATATCGCAAATAGGAAACAAGCAAATCGGCAATAACCGGACTTAATGATCTGATGCGGCGGTATTTGAATTCATGGATACAACGGCTTACCAGCGGATGGCGGTAGGGAAATGGTGAGAGAAATACGCTGATAGGAGTATTTTTTTTGCAGTGTTTGCAGGTATGTCCGGCGGGTAAGGGCGGCCGGACAGGGGACATTTGCTTGCATTCAATACAAACGGGAGGAAGCAAAGGCAGTGTTGTTTTGCACGGCTGGCAAAGAAATGTTCCTTCTTTTTTGCATCCCATACAATAAGGAGGGAAAAGGAAATCAAGAAGGGAGTTTTTGAGACGCAAGATCATATATTTTAAGACTGTAGAAAAACTATTTTCTTCATCCTGAACGCACGTGTTGGATCTCCGAGTGGCGGCTTATCTATATGAGTGAGATTCTTCGCTCTGTTTAGAATGACGCCTCGAAGGGTATTTTTCTATAGTCTCATTTTATGTGGATATATTGGCTTGACATTGAGTATTGCTCCATTTAGTATGGATATATATATGCTACTATAATTTTTATGGTACACAATGCTCCATCGAAAAATTTATGTATTTTTTTAGTTGAAGACGATGCGCTCATTGTCGCTCTTTATACTGATGTTTTGAGGGCGCAAGGTTTCTCGGTTGAAGTGGCATTTGACGGCAAGCAGGCGTTAGAAAAATTGGAAGTAATGCGTGTGGAAGCAAAGATACCCGCCGTCATTCTTTTAGACATCATGATGCCAAAAATGAACGGTTTTGAAGTTTTGGATTCCATCAAAAAAAATAATGCGTTGAAGGACATACCGGTTATTATACTATCAAATGCATCCGTAAGCGGAGAGAAAGATCGGGCGTTTCAATTAGGCGCATTAATGTATCTTGTCAAGGTAGACTATACGCCCAAGGAAGTCGTCCGAAAAGTTCGTGAAGCGCTTGAATCAAACTCATGATATAATTTCTTAACAAAATACGCGCGTATGAAAAAAAGTCTCCGATAGGGAAAGATAACTCATTTTCTCAACGCGGAAAAACTATAGACTGTATCTTAACTTCATTATGAAGAGCGCAAAAAAAAATAGAAAGTTGACAAAATCGGTACGCATCACTTCCTCTTCACAAGTCAACAAAAGCCCTCGTCAAAACCAATGCGATCATATAAAAAAACTTCATACCGCATGCATGAAAGATTTGCGCGATGCCAAGACACGCCTGGAATTGGATGTAGCCGAGCGAGTAAAGAAATTGCGAGAGGAAATAGCAATGTTACGCGATGCGTCAGTCTTAAAGGACGAATTCATACGGGTTACGAACCATGAGTTGCGCACGCCCCTTGATATTATCAGGGGCAACCTTGATATGGTACTCAAGGGGGAATCAGGCCGTATCTCCTTGCTCACGCAGGAATATCTTACTGATGTGCTGATGGGAGCTGATCGCTTGACTAAATTGGTGAACGATATGCTGGATATTTCACGGATAGAGAGTGACCGCATTAAATTTAAGCTCGAGGAAGTTGATCTCAAGGAAATATTCAATACCATAAAGAATGAATTTACCCAGACATTTCATCAAAAGAGCATTGATTTTATCATTGATTACCCCCAGGATGTTTTTTTAATTTTTTCCGATAGGGCGCGTATTTTTCAAATTTTAGACAATTTTCTCGGCAATTCGTTAAAATTTACTCCGGCAAAGGGACGCGTTACATTAGGGGCAAGAAACGAAAAAGATACGGTAGTATTGCTGGTGCATGATACGGGAATCGGTATTCGCCCCGAAGACCAGTATAAAATTTTTAAACGGTTTCCTCGGATTGATTCAAATATGCCGGATGCGCCTGTAGGCACCGGGCTGGGATTGAATTTGGTATATCAATTAAGCGAAAAATTAGGAGGGGATACATGGATGGAATCTACGGGGCTTGGTATGGGTACAACGTTCTTTATACGATTGCCGTGCGCGGGCAGTAAACGCGCTGACGCTCTTAAACGTTTCCATGAACGTTTTCTTCAGGAAGGTATTTGAACGGAGAATGCGCTCCCGGAGATATTCTGCATAAGTTCACACACACATACATTGCTCTTGTTCAAATTTTATGTAGATGTATTATGTAGATGTATTATGTAGATGTATGATGTATAATGAAGATGCTATCACGCATAGGCGCTATTTTGCAAAAAATTTAATTCTTATTTTAATGTATGGCAAAGATACTTCTTGTTGAAGATGATCCATTGATGGTGAGGATGTACCAGCGCAAATTAGTGAACGACGGTTATGAAACAGTAGTTGCGGTGGATGGGGAAGAGGGCCTTGTCAAGGTTCGATCGTTTCGTCCTGATCTGGTTTTATTGGATATTATGATGCCCAAGTTAAACGGATTGCAGGTGCTGGAACGGTTGAAATCTGATCCGACTACTGCCAAAACTCCCGTGATTATTTTAACTAACTTGGGCGGCACTCAAGATGACATTGAGCGCGGCCTTGAATTGGGGGCTGTTGCATATTTGGTGAAATCCGCTTACCGCCCAGATGAAGTAATTGCAAAAGTAAAAGAAATTCTTGAGGGGTATACCCGCTCTAAAGAAATCCCAAAGGCCGCGGGAGGATCTTTGGGCGGAGCAATGCGCGTGTTGGAAAACACTGCGGAAGTAGCCATATCTTCCGTCTCCGACGGACATGTTGATCAAAAAATAGATAAACCCCAAAAGGATGCGGTGAAAAAAGAAAAAAAATTGGAAAAAAAAGATGAAGACGGCAAGAAAGCAAGTGTGAATATTGACTTAAAAGCAAATGAACCGCAGGAGGACACAGGAAAAGGAGAAAAGGAATTACAGCAAAAGGATATACAAGTCAGTGGTACGGCGAAAAGTCCAGAAATTGACCACATATCATCCACTCCTTCTCCTGTAGGTGAAGATAAGGAAGTAATTGAGGAACATAAACCGCTTTGGGATGAGGATGGGGGTAACAAAAAACAAGAAGCGGAAGAACAAGAAGATGTGTCAGTAGGTCTTTCCGAGGAAACTACGGAAGAGAGCGAGGTAAAACAGGAGCCGTTGCCACAAAAGCCGTTACAAAAGAAGTTAGATAAGCCCCGTGAAGATGCAGAGGTTCCGAAAAAGAAAAAAGAAACAGATGGCGATAACGCTTCTACCGATGAGATGGTGTGGTGATATGGGTATAGGAGGGAAAAAAGTTCAAACGTATAGGCCTGAATATAAAAAATCCTTCGCGCATGAAGGATTTTTTGTGTGCAAAAGCTCTATTATACACTTTGATTATAGGTAATAAATCTTGAAAGTAGCCATAAGGGCAAGATGGACAGAAGCATCAATAGCATGGATATGGAAAAAGAAATCTGCATAGTTTCTGTGGCAAGCGCTAAAATTGCGGCTTGCGATCGGCCGGTAAAAAACATTCCGATTGTGGTATTTTCAACATCTTTGAGGGGGATGTAGGCGGCGAGAAACGGCTGATTGAGAACTAACGCAGAGCCAAGGTATGATGTCCCCTTTTTAAGCACTGCATTGAGAATGCGAGCATCCACTTCACGCACACCCAACAAACGCCCGCCCGTATCGGATATCACAAATGTGGTTGCGGCACTCGTGTCATTCGCAAAAATAGTAATATCAAGATTTGTCAATTCCTTGATGCCGTCCACAAATGCCAAATCCAAGAGATACCCCGTTACAATCGTTCCGATAATTTCCGGTTCTCCGGATTCTGACGTATCCACAATGGGACTTCCTGCTTTAATGGAGACAGTAGGAATGGATACCCCCTGACGCGTGGATATGGTTACTGTTGACTTGCCGTCCAACGCCCGCCATACCACTGAATCATCTGCCAAAGAATCGCCAAATCTGTCCCGATCCTCCGCGCGTATAAGTACCTCGCCGCCGGTATTGATTGCGAGCATAAAATCCGTTTTGTTTTCAAACATAAGCGCGTTAAGGTTCTGGAACAGGGCATCGCGATCTTTGCGCCGTACTGCTTCGCGAATTTGCGGATTTGTCGCGGTAATGCGCGCCGAAAGTATAGCGGATTCTTTGACTTTTTCCAGCGCAAACTGAAGTGTTTTTACATTTGTCTCAAGGTCGCCTACGGTGCTTGCTCTGATGCGGGTAAGCATGAAACCGGTGTATATTATTGTAGTAAGGATAAATGTAATAAAGGCAAGCGCGATAAAGCTTGAGAAAATTTGCGGAAAAACGCGGAAACGAATAAATCCCCATGCCCAGACGCCTAACGCAAACGCGCTAATAAGTTTTATGGCATGCTCAATAACCCATACAAGATGGTAGGGCGCAAGGAGGTTGGCTACGAGCACATTGGGGGAATTCTGCCAGAGTATGGCTCCTGCAAAGATTAACGAGAGCGTCAAAAACAAAAACCCCAGATAGAAAAATTTCCATTCATATTGGATGCCGCTCTTGTAATGAAGCCATAGAAAAAAGGTAATACACGCGGAGAGTATCAGCATCCATATTTTTGGCTCTAGGAAAATCTGCGCCGAAGGTAATAGAGTAAGAGGGAGAGGCATCTGAAACACTTGTATGCTTCTTGCCGTTAATAATCCTGCTACAAGGGAAAGAAAAACTATCAATGATCGTATCCATGTTTTTTTGAATATACGGGGCGATGTTTGTCCGGGACGCACGGGTACGGGATCAATCAATAAACTGATTAACACGAAAATAAATCCGGCAAAACCAATAAGGTCGGACAATGTTTCCCGTATGATCGGCACGGGTGCGGCGCCAAGAATGGTCCATACGGCCAATATAAAAAAACCGGAGGCGCGAAAAAGAGTTTTAATCTTGCGCTCTATGAGCCATCCGTCAATATAAATCCACCCGGCAGTGATAAGGGCAAATGTCAGGAATGTCTCAAGGACGTAATGGATATTTCTGATCCAAAATTGTTCCCACATAATAAAGATAAGATTTACATATTTTGACCCTTATTCCCCTCCTATTTTTAGGAGGGGTGAGGGGAGGTATGGGTGAGGGCAAGAACTACATATCGTAAGTTTTATCCCTCACCTATACCCCTCCTAACCTCCCCTATGCTAGGGGAGGAGATAGATTTTGTTTTCTATATTTTTTCCAGCCTCTAGCGTCTTACCTTGCTCCTCGCCTCCCCCATGCTAGGGGAGGAAGCAGAAAATATAGATTTTTTATTCTCATTTCTAGTTTATCACGCTATTGATTAAATAATAGGCAATATTATCCACACATAATTATCCACACATAATTATCCACACATAATTATCCACACATAACCCCTCACACTTCCCACTTTTCTCTTTATCTTCACTCTTTTCTGTCATTCCCGTGAAAACGGGAATCCAGACCCTCCTTTTTGTTTGTGAAGAAAATCTGGATTTCCGCCCCCGATCAGGTCGAGGGCATGCTTTCACGGGAATGACATAGGTGTGAGGGGTTACATCCACACAACTCGCGTGTATGCGTTACGGAATATTATGCAGTATATCTTGTAATATATTTTTATTTAAAAACCCTGTATGCGTTTTTTGAATTATGCCTTTGCGATCAAGAAAGAAATGCTGGGGAAGGGTGGTAATAGGATAGAAATCAAGTAAATCGCCATCGGAGTCTATCATACTGCGGAGATTATAATTCCCGCGGCGCAAATATGTTTCTACCACTCCTCTTGATTCCTGAATTGACAACAAAAGGATGTTGAGATTATTCGGATCCTCGCGGACGAGTTGGTCGAGAATAGGAATCTGGATTTGAGCGAGCGGTGACCATGTTGACCATGCGGTCAATATTGTTTTTTTCCCGCGCAAATATCGTATATCAATGGGTTTACCTGCGGAATCAAAACCTGAAAGCGGCGGAGCGATTTTGCCGATCAATGGCACAAATGCGTTGTCCATTATCTCATTTATCATCAGGGCGTCTTGGGGCAATGACACGCGTTGATATGCGAAAAAGTCCGGAACGGCAGGTAAGGGGATATATGATTGTTTCAAAAATGGAACTGATAATGTGAGTGCAGATTTTTTGCGCATGGGCAAGATGAAATTGAGCGCGGCGTGATTGGGGAGATCGTTGATATTGGTATAAAATGTTTGATAACCTGCTTTTTCTCCTTGTATGTAATAACGTCCCGCAGGCACGATAAAGCGATAGCTGCCGTCTTTGCCGGTAAAACTTGGATTTGCTTGATTGAAGATGTCTCCCGGCCATAATACAAAGTCATTTAATTCTTTGGAAAAGACAAAAAGTGAGATACGCGCTTGGGCAAGCGGCTCTTTATTCTGCGCGTCTATAACCGTTCCCGGTTGTGTCACGTGTATATTGTTGATAAATCGTTCCGATACTCGGCCTGCTCCGTCAGAGGCAACCATTTTCATTTGATAACTGCCGGGTTTTTTCATCGTGATATCCCCAAACCATAAACCGTCTGCTTTTGAGTAGATGAGGGGAAATACTGCATCAGCGGCCTTGACGGCTACTGCGGTAGCGCCTCCTATGGCGGAAACAGCGATACGCTGGGTAATGCCGGTAAGGGTACTGAGTACTCCTCTGTCCGAAGTGGCAATAGGTTGGGTGCCTAATGTAAAGATATTAGCCCCTGTTTTAGGAGGTTTAATGTCAATAACAAGCGCTCGCGTGTCTGATTTTCCCACATTTCCTGAATTATCCCGTGCGCGAAACAGCACATTATATTCTCCTTCTACAAGATGGGGGATTTTTGCGGAAAATTGCGCCGCCGATGATCCGATTCCGTTAATTGTATCTATGGGATGCCACGTACTGCCCCCATCAGTGGAGTAGGCAACACTGGCAATGACCCCTCTTAAGTCTTTTGCTTGTCCTCGTATGGATGGCGAGGTATCTTGGGTCGGGTTTTTTGCAAATGAGGAAAGAATAACCTCGGGCGGATTGGTATCGCCTGATGTAGGTAAGATGGGTATTACGGTTACTGTTTCTCCGGCAGATATTTTCGGAGTCTGGGTGCCGGGAGATCCAGGGGGCAGGGGGAGCGGTTTGGTAATATCAATGACGGTTTGAATTTCAAGTGATTCCGTGATAAATGTGTTTTCCGATGATTTTATCTGGACATCACTCGCGTTTCTTGATGCCGCGACAAAATAATACGTTGTTTTTGGCTTCAGATCGGAAATGACCACCGAATGTTCGGCTACCAATGTCGCATATTCAATGGTTACTTGATTCAGCTCTCCGGATTTTTCGCCAAAGAAAATTTGCGATGTGGCAGGCACATTTGTTTGCCATGTGACTTTTGCAGAAGTGGGTCTGACGGCCGCAAGAGCGACATTGGTGATAATCGGACCGATTGCCGCTTTCTTTTTTTTCTCTTCCTCAACCTTTTTTACCTCTTCTTCAATAGCTTTCTTTTTTTCCTCCTCTTTTATCTGCTCTACAGTTTTTGGAATATTAGAAGGTTGCAATGGAGTACTGGTGCCGGTACTTGCAGAGGCCGCTAATTTGGCGGTTTGGAATGTATAGTCCCCAGATTCTATCTTAAAGCCGCGCACATCTATCATGTTTACTCTAAAATGGTAGGTGGTGCTCGGTGTAAGATCTTTTAATACCGTAGAATATGAGGTGGCGTAGTCCGCGGTGCGGACTGTGGTGGATCCATATGTATCCTTCAAACCGTATTCTATATACACATTGGCTTTTTCAGTGGTTGTTAAGGTGATAGTTGCTGTCGTATCGGCGGCTTTGGCATTGACCTCTATAATCTCCAGGGACTTTATGACTTGCGGGGTTGCCGCAGGCGTAGGCACGGGCGTAGATGCCGCTACAACTGGAGCCGCAGTGGTAGTGGCGCACACCGTGGTGGAAAAACTTGATTCATTGAGCAGTGCGTCGCGCGCTTTGATGCGGTAGCAGTATTGAGTACCCGCAGTTAAGCCGGTATCTTCAAATGTTAATCCCGCTTGCCAGTCGGTTGAATCCGTAGCACCCGCGTTGCCGCTTGTCTCATCAAACCAATACGCAGTGGCATGTATCCCCGCAGATGCGTCTGTTGCCGCACTTGAGCTTGCGGTTAGTTGAGTGGTGCTATTCACGCTTACCGCAGACATGCTCACCGAGGGCGCGGTGGCGTCAATGCCGGTATAGAGCGCGGTGGTGGAGGTGGCAACGCTGGTGGTAGCAGTTGCGCCGTCGGTGCCGTCATCCACATCAACTGTCCATGCGGTTTGCGCCTCATCCGAACTTCCCAAATCCGCAGTTACGGTAAATGCGGTTGAAGCATTGGCGGCAATGGTGCTGCCAGTAAAGGTGACGGTGGAGGCGGTTACCGCGGCAGACCAGCCGGTCGCGGACCCGGCTGTCATTGTATAATTGCTTGAAGGCCGTGTTATTTGTATCCATTGCGTCGTGACTGCGGAATTTACCGAGTTATCAACAGTTATCACTACACTTTTTCCCGTAGCGCCTCCTTTTACCCATCTCGTATCCACAGATCCGGTGGAGGTGACATATCCTTCTTCCGACCCTGCGGTTTTGATGAATTTTCCTGTGCCAGTACCTTGGTTTGCGCCGTTGTCGTACTCGGTCTTGATCCAGTCCGCGGAGCGGACGGAGTTGGAGACACGCAATTCATCCAGGACACCGCTGAATTGTTCGCCTGCGGTCCCTGAATCCCAACCGAGGAACAGTTTGCGCGCGTTAGCGGCCATAGACGAAGTTTCGCCATTATTGCCAAAACCAGTCACATCGGTTTTGAGCGTTCCATCAACATAATGATCAACACTGTTTGCGCTGTCGCTGTATGCTACGGCGAAATGATACCATGTGGCAGTGGCAAAATTGGCATTCGTGGTCTCTCTTGAGTTATAGGTGCTGGCAGGCACGGTGTAGAAAAAGTAATTTTCATCATTGTTGGGGGTTATAGCATAATTCACATTTGCAGCGTCGTCGTCTCCTTTACTGATTATATCTTGATAGTCACCGGTCACCGTGGTGGTTTTGAACCACCCGCTCAAAGTTACGGTCCCGGTGATATCCAAACTTGCCGCATCCGGAATTTCTATCCGGTCGTCTGAGCCGTCAAAATCAAGGCCTTGTCCTATCTTTGCGGTGACGAGGTCGCCCGCAGTCATAACGCCGGCGCTGTCTCCGTCGTTGTCGTTGCTGGTGGAGTCACACAGTTCCTTGGTGCCTCCGCCGCAATCGCCATCAGTGGATATGGATGGGTCCTCTGCCATGTGCCATACGCCCGCATAGTTGCTGTCCCATACGCCGGTGGCACTTTCTTGCGTAGAGGAAATAGAGCTATTGCCATAGTACATATAAATATCCGTATCAGCGGTTGCGCCCAATGTCGGGATCTCCACCCACATGACGATCTCGCCGGTGGTGGAGGTGTATAATTCTATTTCATGGTCAAGTTGAACCGGAACAGAATCCGCTTCGGCGAAAATAATGTCATACCCGCTTGAGTTTGTAACATCGCCGCCGCTACCGGTTACTTTCAAGTCAGTGTCGGTAAACGCGACAAGCACGGGAAAATTGGTCAAGTCCGTACTGCCGCTGACGAGCGTGTTGTCCAGCGTGAGTTTTTTGCGGTATTTATAGGTGCCGCTCGCGGCCACAAACCATTTGTCTTGCGTTGCGGCTTTAGTTTCCGGCGGGTTTTCCCAGAACGGAGGCAAATTCAAAAACACCACCGCGAGGATGAGGAGGAAGATGAAGATGGAATAGGGAATATAGAATTTAGAATTTGGCATGGCAAGCAATTCTTCTTCCCCTCCTAGAATAGGAGGGGTTAGGGGAGGTATGGGTGAGGGAAAAAACTATATAGCGTAGGTTCTATCCCTCACTCATACCCCTCCCAACCTCCCCTAGAATAGGGGAGGAGGAAGATTTTATTTTTTCATTCCTCTCTTTCTAGTTTATCACACTACTTCCTAAATAATAAGATGATTTTATCCACACTTAATATCTTGAGAGAGTGCACAAATTCACCTACATATTAGACTCCATCACCGAGTCCAAACAATGAGAATCTTTAACGTATAGAGAGGCGTAAAAGGATTTGTAGGAGTGTATCATACCGCGCTACGATCAGCCTATATGATAATACCCAAAGCTCTTCATAAAACCCATGTACTTGCGTTCTTGGGAAACATACAGGCAACCATAGAAGCATTCAATGTAAAGCGTTCCACCCTCTTTTTGTGAAAAAAACAGCAGAAAGAGGGTAAAGGAATGATTGAGGCATTAAATGAACAGGCTCTTATTGATTCTTCCTCATTCAACCAGAAACTGATACCATGGCTTGTGTGGTACAATACCGAGAGGCCGCATTGGGGGCTTGGCGTGAAATCTGCCATGCAGTTTATGCTTACTCACTCATCTGCTTGGTTGGAAAAGTCCAATATGTGGTGGATGGATACACTTCACTTCGTTTAAGGCATGACACATTAAATAATTTTTTTTGTTATTCCGAATCTAATGAAGGATTTTTTGTCTCATAGTCACTTTTTATTTTATCATCATGTATCCCAAACCAATCCAACGCGTCATTGATCTTTTGATGAAACTGCCCGGCGTAGGGCCGCGGCAGGCGGCTCGGTTTGCGTTTTTTATGTTGAAAGAAAATCATGGGTTTGCCGAAGAACTTGCGGCGGGGTTGAGAGACATGCAGGCAAACATTATGACATGCGGCCAGTGCTATCGCGCCATGGAAAAAAATCCCGAACAAGAAATTACGCGCTGTACGCTTTGTCGTGACGCGCGTCGCAACGAAGCAACCATAACAGTCGTAGAAAAAGAATCTGACCTTCAAAATCTTGAGCGTACGGGCGCGTATACGGGACTCTATCATGTACTCGGCGGCGTGATCTCTCCGCTTGATTCCGACTCGCCTAAAAAATTGCATATCCGTGATATGTATAATCGGGTGGCAGCGCTTCTTAATCAGCAAAAACATGTTGAACTGATTCTCGGAACAAATTCAACGACGGAAGGGGATATGACGGCAATGTATATTGAGCGGACATTTGCTCCGATGAAAGAAAAAACAAATAAATTGACCCTCTCGCGCCTTGGTAGGGGCCTTTCTTTGGGGGCTGAATTGGAGTATGCTGATGAGGTAACATTGAAAAATGCGTTGATGAATAGGAAGTAAGTATGCAAGGATTTGATTATAAAAAAATCGCCAGTAATATAATATTACTGGCGGAGAAAGGGTTTATGTTTGTTCTGTTTTGCTTAAAAACACGAGACGATGGGATCAAGATATAAGGCATGTCTCAAAAAGCGCTAAACAAATGACATAACCCTGAATGACTCTTTCACCTGTTTGAAGGCGATAGGAGAGGGAAGGTATACCAAGTTCCGGTATAGAATCTTCAGGGATGCGAACCATAGCGCCGTTCTGGCGCAAGGTCGTAATTTCTGCCCGAATTGCTTGGGTAGCTTCCTGAACATTATCTTTCAGAATGACTGCATGATTAAGCTCATATGCTTCACCGCCAAAGTAATCCTTTAGGATGTATGCCTTCATTGCTGTCCCCTATTTGGTAGTTTTTCCGATGTAAATATCATATAATATTATATAATGATAAGTCAAGAGCAATTAAATATCAGCAATATCCGCCACTCACTGGCACATATACTCGCCATGGCGGTATTAAACAAATTCCCAAAAAGCCAACTTGGCATTGGGCCGGTTATTGAACATGGATTTTATTATGATATCAAACTGCCGCGGCCATTGAGTGACGACGAACTGAAGGAACTTGAAAAAAGCATGCGCGATTTGATCGTGCAAAAACTTATTTTTAAGGGTGAGAAGATCACGCCGCAAAAAGCCCGTTCACTTTTCAAGCATCAACCATTTAAACTTGATTTGATAAAAGAATTTATCAAAGAAAAAAGACAATTGACCGTATATCGCACCGGAACATTTATTGATCTGTGTCGCGGAGGGCATATAAAAAATACGTCTGAAATAAATCCAGACGCATTCAAACTTACCACCATTGCGGGCGCGTATTGGCGCGGGGATGAAAAAAATGCCCAACTGACGCGAATTTACGGAATTGCGTTTGCGGCCAAAGAAGAACTTGAAAAGCATCTTGCGTTTTTGGAAGAGGCAAAACGAAGAGATCATAAGCGGCTTGGCGTAGAGCTTGATTTGTTTACGTTTTCTGATTTGGTAGGTAGTGGGCTTCCGTTGTGGACACCAAAAGGAACCATCATGCGCAATATTCTTGATTCGTATGTATGGAAATTGCGTAAAGCCGCGGGCTATGAGCAGGTAGATATTCCGCATATTACGAAAAAAGATTTGTACGAAACAAGCGGACATTGGGAAAAATTCAAAAACGAACTTTTTAATATCACTACGCGCGAGGGGCATTTGTTTGTCATGAAGCCGATGAATTGTCCGCATCATACGCAGATTTATAGCCGCAAACAGTTTAGTTACCGCGAGTTGCCCCAACGTTATGCCTCAACCACAAAAGTATATCGCGATGAGCAGTCGGGCGAACTGTCCGGTCTTTCGCGCGTTCGCGCCATTACGCAGGACGATGCGCATGTGTTTTGCCGACACACGCAAGTGAAAGAAGAGATATTGAAGATTTGGGATATTATTAGCGAATTTTACGGCAAGGTTGGATTTGCATTGTCTGTACGGCTTTCCTTGCATGATCCAAAGAAGTTCAAAAATTATTTAGGAACTCCGGGCACATGGAAACAAGCAGAGGCGCAACTGCGCGGCGTGATAAAAGAAAAAGGCGCGAGTGTATATGAGGGCATTGGCGAGGCGGCGTTCTATGGACCTAAAATTGATTTTATGGCGCATGATTCAATTGGCCGCGAATGGCAGGTGGCAACTATTCAGCTTGATATGAATATGCCGGAGCGCTTTGATCTTGCCTGCATAAATGAAAAAGGCGAGCGAGAGCAAGTCGTGATGATCCATGCCGCGATTATGGGTTCTATTGAACGGTATCTTTCTATTTTAATTGAGCACTACGCCGGCGCGTTTCCTTTATGGCTTGCTCCGGTGCAGGTGGCAGTGCTTACCGTAACGGATGCGGCAAAAAATTATGCGCATGAGGTTCTGCACGCATTAGGAGAATATGGTATGCGCGTGATTATAGATGACCGCAACGAAACGATTGGAAAAAAAATACGCGATCAGGAAATACAGAAGATTCCTTATGTGTTAGTTATCGGTGGCCGTGAAGCAGAGGCAAAAACCGTTGCGGTGCGTGAACGGGGTAAGGGAAATCTTGGGTCAATGACAATGGAAGATTTTTTGAAGCGATTACAATCTTATCCGTGATAACATAATCATAAGATTGACAACCTGTGGTTTATTTTGCTAGGATTATTGTTAGCTTGATATGAAGCAAGAAAAAGATTTATTTGAAGGCGTGGTGCTTGACGCATTGCCCAGTACTCTGTTCAAGATCAAACTTGATGACGGGCGGGAGATACTGGGGCATTTGTCAGGAAAGATGCGCCTTCATTATATTAAAGTTTTGCCCGGGGATCGGGTACGCGTTGAAATGACACCCTATGATGAAACCAAGGGGCGAATTGTTCATAGGCTTAAATAAGTTTTAAGTTTATACGTTCATAAGTTGCATCAAACAAGGCACACTTTTTATTTAATATCACGCTCAAGGTATAAACTTGAGACTGTAGAAGAATATCTCCCATACTGTCATTGCGAGCGTAGCGAAGCAATCTATAACCTCGAGATAGAGATTGCTTCGTCGCAAGCCCTCCTGGCAATGACAATGTTCGGGTATTTTTCTACAGTCTCAAACTTATAAACCAAAGTGAAGCGTAACTAATAAACTAAATTTGAAAGTACGGGCATCGGTAAAACCAATGTGCGCAAAGTGCAAGCTGGTCCGACGCAATCGTCGGATATTTTGTATTTGCCGGTCAAATCCTAAGCATAAGCAAAGGCAGGGATAGATGGCAGAAGTTATAAGTCGATACGTTATAAGTTTGTAAGAAAAGATAT
>CAYHZE010000009.1:0-20080 GCA_964361015.1 uncultured Candidatus Saccharibacteria bacterium
TGAACATGAATAACATCGCGCGTCACCGTGTATTCTTTTGGTTTATCAAATCCGTTACGCACGATTAAAAGTTTAACATCTGTCCCGCGCGGTCCGCGAATAAGACGTACTGCTTCATCAAGAGACAAATCAGTAGTGATCGTAGAATCAATCTTAAAAATCTTATCACCGGCTTTTAAACCTGCTTTTTCCGCGGGATTTCCTTTGAGGGGAGCAATAATAGTGAGCAGTCCTTTTCGCATGCCGATCTCCGCTCCAATGCCGTCAAATGAACCCTTGATATCTTCCTGAAATTGTTTTGTTTCCACCGGCGGCAAGAATTCCGTATGTGAATCACCCACGGCGCGCACAAGGCCTTGGATTGCGCCAAAGACCAATTTTTGGCGATCTAACTTTGAATTATCTACATACTTTTCCTCCAGCCGCGACCATACCTCCCAAAAAAGATCAAAGTCAACAGAAGCAAATTTCGGTGGCAATGTTTGATGTACAATACCCGCAACTTTATCCGCACCCGGCCGATTGTCATATCCGTATAACACGCCGACAAAAAAACTCGCCCCCAGAACAATGAGGACAACAACAACACTGATGGCTTTGCCGTATTTTAATGTTTTAAATTTAAACATGGGGGTATTATCGCAAATATGCATGCGCGCGTCAAATTTAAAAAAGCCATCTCATAGTAGGTGGCCATTAAACCCTCTATCAAGCGTGCAAAGACGCCTCAAAACAGAGAAAAAGAACAAACGTAATTATCCATAGACACACTTCAAGAATCGGCATATCTGCCAATTTGTGAAACCCCATTGCCGTACCGCCAAACATAACAGTCGCGATTCCTAACATTAATATCATTAAACCCACCTCCTGCCGAAATATGTACGCGTTCTTGTTATACACAAAAGAATAGAGTCAAAAAACGAACATGTAGGCAATGTGCCGTACCCGTAATCCTATTATCAAAAGACCAATAATCATTATTATCGTATAGGCAACATACAATAAAAATTACTGCCGATTCCCGCTCCCGCGCCCCAATTGCCTACGTCTCCGCCTGCGCAGTCCTGGGTAGTTGGACTTGCTTTTTCAACTCCCCAATGCAAAACCGGACCTGTACCCGCACTAGTTGCAACAGAAGGATTATACATATACGCATCGCCATAACGTGAAGTAGTGTTCAGAGGATCATCGGGTATTCTGGAAATGTATCGTGGTGATAACGAAGCATCAAGGGCATCAAGACCTGTATATTGAGTATTCCAACATCTTCCCGCAGTACCATGGCCTAAACAACACCAACCACTAGTACATCCCGGAGTAGGAGGAAACGCATTATTATCATCATAGTAAAGTTGTAATACTAAAACCAACTGACGAATATCTGCCAAACGTTTTGCGTCTCGCGCTTTCATGCGCGCCGTATTCACGCTTGCAAGCACGGTGCTTGCAAGC
The DNA here is from genome assembly GCA_964361015.1 of uncultured Candidatus Saccharibacteria bacterium. Classification (GTDB taxonomy): domain Bacteria; phylum Patescibacteriota; class Minisyncoccia; order Sungbacterales; family HO2-52-23; genus CAYHZE01. The sequence goes on from CAYHZE010000009.1 coordinate 1,456, forward strand.
ACGCCTATGATGGCAATGACTACCAACAATTCAATCAGAGTAAAACCAAAATTTTTGCTTATATTTTTCATTGATTTTTTTGAGGCACACCGGGAAGCGGATCAAGATAACCCTCGGGCGTGAACGCCGCCGGTAATCCCCCGCTTCCTCCAAATAATATAATAAGTGCAATAATAAACATACATACCGCCAAAGCAAGAAGCACAGTGTTTGCCTGTTTTTCATTTTGAATCTTGCCTTTTGAGAGACGAATGACAAAACGTGTGAGTCCGCCATACTCTTCAGAGGGTTCCCATTGGGGAGTGCGAGAGGACGGTTCAGGATTTTCTTTTTCGTATTGCGCGAGAATGTCCATAGATCAATAATAAGCCCCCCCCCCACGAAGAAAGCAAATCTTTGTTATCCACAATTGATGAGATAGAATTATTTTCTCATGCTCACTTTCCTTTCTACATGAACAAGCCGCTCATCGTGATCTTTGAGTTCTTCCCGAATGGTGGGAAGGTCGGATATGTCATCATGCAAAAGATCAAGGCGGCGATTCACCGCAAAAAATCCCTCTTCCACTTTTTGTTCAAGCTTATCAATTCGTCCATCCATTGAATCAAACCGCTCATCCATTGAATCAAGCCGTCCATCCATTGAATCAAACCTCTCATGGACTTCATCAAATCCATGCTTGACCATGACCGCAAGATCCTCAAGAGTTATATGTTTTTTTACCATAGAATAATTATACAAGTCATATGTATCATGTCAAAACAGATACAACCTCTTTTGCCAAATCATAAATATCCCCTGCTCCCATGATCATCACCACATCGCCGTCTTTTGAATTATTATGTATCCATTGTTTCGCATGATCAAAAGACACAGAGTGCTCGGCATGCTTACCGCGAGTTGCAAGTTTTTGAACAAGTTTTTCGGAATTAACTGATTTGCGCGCGCTGTCCGTTTCCCTGCCCGCGACATCATACACGGGTAACATAAGAATATGATCTGCCAAATCAAAAGCATTGATAAATCCATCCCAGAGGTGCGCAAGCCGTTGATATTGATGCGGTTGATATACGCATACTATCCGGCGAAACGGAAAGCGTTGTCTGGCCGCCGTAAGCGTTGCCATAATTTCAGATGGATGATGCCCATAATCATTAAAAACAAAAGCACCATTGCGTATACCCATAAATTCAAACCGCCGCCATGCCCCGGTAAAACGGCCGAGCGCTTGCAAGATGTGAGTTTCAGCAATCCCAAGAACACGCCCGAGATTGAGAGCGGCCAATGCATTGGAAACATTATGATCCCCGGGAATACGCAATACGGATCGCACAATCCCCGCCTCTGAATCTTTCAATGAATACCACTTCACTTTCATACCGAATTTTTTTGCCACATTACACAAGCGCTCATTGTCGCGATTGGCAATAATTTTTCCATGCCGTGGCACTTTTTCTAGATATTCTTCAAATGCCTGTTCGACCTGTTCCACGGTGCCGTAGGTATCAAGATGCTCCGCATCAATATTGGTGACAATGGCAATCTCCGGCTGATAATGGAGAAATGATTTATTCCATTCATCGGCTTCAAGCACGAGATACGTGCCTCTTCCATTACGAAAATTCGATCCGCCGAATTCATTGAGTTTTGTCCCCACAATGACAGTTGGATCGTGATAACCGTTTTCAAGCACAAGAGCCGATAATGCGGTGGTTGTACTTTTACCATGAGAACCGGAAATTGTGATCGTGCGATATTGTCGGGTCAAGTCCCCTATTACCTGGGCATATGGTTTTGCATCAATACCGCGCTTGAACGCGGCTTTTAATTCGGGATTTGTTGAGGGAGTGGCGGCGGTATAGACTACCGTGTGAACTTCTTTAGGAAGATGCGCCGCGCACTGGGGTCCGATACGAATCTTCACTCCATCTCGCGCAAGTCCATCTGTAATTTCCGACGCATGCAAATCAGAACCGGTCACTTGATGCCCCTTGGCAATATAAAATCGGGCAAGCGCGCTCATGCCAATCCCGCCAATGCCGATGAAATAAATTACTTGACTTTTCTTATTATCCATATTATAATGTTTTTATTGCAAATTCTTTGACAAAAGAGGGAACAGAGGTGAAAAATAATACACCAAGTACTCTCCTGATAATCGGATTTTACCTCATACCATTAAGTTTACTTCTTCGAGCAAGCCAAATCAACCTGCCTTTTTTCCTCACCTTACTATGGTTCTTTTTTGGTACTCACGTCTTATATGCCATTATTGGCAAGATTACTATAATGAAAAATGGGCTTACGACAGCAAAGATAACAACTGTCTTATACCTCCTCGGCTTTATTATAGTGCTCTATTGGTATAACCCGCATCATATTACTGCGGGTCCCGCGTTATGCATTGTGGGGTTTGCCATTAATTATGCAGTGATGGCAGCAAACGGCGGAAGAATGCCTGTGCGTTGCCCTCAAGAATGGATTATAGACACGCATCTATATGTTGCAATGAAGAATGCAGACCCGGATAAAACAAAAATGAATATTCTGGGAGATTGGATTCATGCTTCCACCGACATTGGCAAAAGTCCTGGTGACTGTATTATAGAGATAGGGCCTTGGTTTACCGCAGTAGAAATTTTTTTATTTTTTTAAAAATTGCCATGTATCTCTTTTATACCCCGCATAATTGTGGGGTATTTTTATCGAGTAATCAATTATTGCCCAACTGCATGCTTTTTGATACGCTTGAGTGAGAGAATATGAAATTCGAGCCGGACAAGAAATTGCACTCGCGCGAGCATGTGCTTGCCGAGGATCTTTCGGGTATGCTCGGGGAGCCCAAAAGATTCGCCGCGTATTTGGGTATTGCAAAACGCTATTACGAGCGGGATTTACGAGCGCTCGCCCGTATGGTGAGAGAAAAATCCGATCTCCCAATAGATGCCCGCGGCAAATATTTTTTTGCATGCTTGCGCGGACTCGCGCCTACATCTGAATTTCTCGCGCGCCTGCGCGCCGCAAAACGCGCTCGATTAAAAAAGAAAAAACAAAAACATGCAAGACAAAAACATTTTGCCAATCGTACAAGAACCTCATCCCGTGCTTCGACAACACGCGCGTGACATTGATATTTCCGAAATATCATCAAAAAAAATAAAAAACCTTATCGCCGCCATGAAGCGCACGCTTGCCTCCACGCCCGACGGCGTAGGACTTGCGGCACCTCAAGTAGGACAGGATGTGCGTTTGTTCATCATATCCGATGAAGCGGAAGAAATTGACCGTATTCAAATAGAAAAACAAAAATCAAGTGAGAAGCAAACCCCAGAGAATACGAAACCCTATCCAGTGCGCGAATGGCACTACTATATATTTATAAATCCCCGCGTTATCAAAAACTCAAAGCATAAACTTGACGGCAATGAAGGTTGTCTTTCTGTTCCCGGCGTATTCGGAACCATCAGGCGTTATGAAAAAATCACGATGCAAGCATATGATGAGCACGGCAAAAAATTTACCCGCGGCGCTACGCGTTTTTTTGCTCGCGTGATGCAACATGAACTTGACCATCTCAATGGCACGCTTTTTATAGATCATGCGACGAATGTAGTGCATCCGGAGAAATAAAAATATGGGTACTCCAAAATGGAGTACCCATGAATTCATCTAGCCCAAACCTCTCGATAAAAATTTTGATTCATCTGGACATCCACACGTTCTGTTAAGTGCCTTGTTAAATCTTCTGCCAAGACCTGTGCAACAGCCATGACCGTCGCATGTTCTTTATCGCCTAACACTGTCGCCACAAGCCAATAAGAATTTTCAGCGCCCACCTCAAGAATATGATGATAACCATGGGGTGGAAAGGTCATACCACCTGCTCTGTGTGGTACAACATTGCCATCACTGTCTTTCATACAAGGAACAACAACTATTTTTGATGCCATACTATTCTCCTTGCCTCTATGTACAAAGTCTATATACTGATAAAATCATATAATATATACAAATGTTTGTCAATAATTTAAAAATAATCTTTTTCGGTACCCCTCAATTTTCCCTGCCCTCTCTTGAGGCGCTTATTAAAAATGGTTATGCGCCGTTGATGGTAGTCACAAACCCCGATGAACCGGCGGGCAGAAAACAAATCATCACTCCTCCACCTATTAAAGTATGCGCCCAACGCCATGGGATTCCTGTCTTACAACCCATTCATCTGCTCCACGAAATGGATAAAATTCCTGAAGCGGATTTATATATAGTGATTGCATTCGGCACTATTATTCCCCAAGAACTTATTCACAGACCCCGCCTCGGTACGCTTAACATTCATCCCTCTCTCCTCCCGCATTGGCGCGGGCCTTCTCCGATTCAATCAGCTATTCTCAAAGGCGACGCTCAAACCGGTGTCACGCTTATGAAAATAGACGAACTCATGGATCATGGCCCAATTATTACTCAAACTAATTTTTCCCTTTTAGAAAAAAAATGGACATCTCCCGAACTTCTCGATGCACTTGCGAATCTCGGCGCGGAAATGCTCATTGACGCACTCCCCAAGTGGACGCTAGGCACCATTACAGCTACGCCTCAAGATGATACCCGCGCAACCTATTGCAAACTCATTAAAAAAGACCACGGCCGCATTCCATGGTCCCGCCCTGCCAATGAAATTGAACGCATGATCCGCGCCTACACCCCCTGGCCAAGCGCATGGACGCTCTGGGCGGGACGGGACGCAATATGCCGCATCCGTATTGACGAAGCCGAAGTGATTGATGATGAATCGCCGCTCGGTTCTCCCGGCTACACATGGCAAACCCCTGATTATCCTTTATTAGTAAAAACTGGCACTGGCACACTTGTTGTCCGCAGAATCACTATAGAGGGAAAAAATACGCTTGATGCGGACGTATTTTTACGAGGGAATCCGCAATTATTGGGGGCCACGTTTGTGTGAACGCAAAATAAGTTGTATATATCTTAAAAAGTGATACAATAAAAATTGTATAAATCAATTTTAATTTATGATTAAAAAGATTGTCATCGAAAATTTTAAAAAGTTTGAAAAAGCAGAAATCGAATTTGGTTTAGAACCTGTATTATTTGTCGGTCAAAACAATGGAGGTAAAACGACAGCCCTACAAGCAATCAGTCTTTGGAGTTTTCTTATTAAGCGGTGGCAAATGGAAAAAGCTGGCAGTACAGCAACTGAAAGAACAGGGCTACCTATTTCGCGTAACACTGTGAGTGCGGCGCCAGTCCATGATATTAAAATGCTATGGCATGATGGTAATGTCCAGGATAAAAAGTCAAAAAAAATAAAAATTATTATTACCGCGCATGGCAGAAATAACGGTGAGGATTGGGATTACGGCATAGAAGCAACTTTTGCAAATAAAGAACTTTTATATTGTAAACCTTTGGATATTAAGAAATCCGTACCCACGGAAGCAATAAATGTTTTTCATCTTCCTCCACTCTCCGGCGTCCAAACATCCGAAAAAAAACTAGATGAAGCAGCTCAACAACAAGCAGTCGGTGAGGGTCGTCCTGGTGAGATTCTAAGAAATTTACTTTTAAGAGTCCAAAGTGAACACAATGAAGAGTGGCAACGATTGAAAGAAAAGGCGGCGGAGCTATTTCAAGTTCAATTGCAAGATATCTCTTATTCACCAGCAATTGATCCCTCTATTATAATTGAATATGCAGCAATATCTCCTGATGAATCTAAAACGAGAATGCAATTTGAAATTGCAAGTGCTGGAAGTGGCTTCTTGCAATATCTGCTTCTTGCAGCTTTTATGTATGCCCATGAATCGGGGGCGGTGTTACTATTGGATGAACCTGATAGCCATATGCATACATTTTTACAACGGAATACATATCACTGGTTACAAGAAACAGCCGCGCATACTAATTCTCAATTAATAATTTCAACCCACTCCGAAGTTCTAGTAGACAGCACTAATGACATAAGCCAAATCACAACTTTTTTTGGAAAATCACCAAAAAAATTAGTGTATGATAAGCGTTTACTTGCCAGCGTTTTAAAAGATGTATCAACGCTTGATATTATCAATGCCGAATGGCAAGGTAAAATATTCTTTGCTGAAGGAGATACTGATTTAAGAATAATAAGGGCATTTTCTGATGTTCTTAGGCATCCGGTTTTGAGTAAATTAAATAATCCATCTTTTTTCTTCCGTCCTTTTAATACTAATGATATCGATAAGGCATCAAATTATTTCAATGCACTAAAAAAAATAGTATCCCCAGAGTTAAAAGGTTTTTGTTTAAGAGATTTTATAGAACCAACAGGACGTACACAAAATGTACCATTTCAAATTGAATACTGGGATCGTTTAGAAATTGAAAATTATCTCATAAATCGAGAGTCATTACTAAGATTCCTTGAAAAAAAAGGCATCATGGGATTATTTTTGCAACCAGCTCGAGATTTTCTTAATCAAAAATTACCTAAAGCGGTATTAGATGATCCTATCAAAGAAGATATTGGCAGAAAAGGAAGCGATTTTCTTAATGATTTTTTCAACGCAATAACTTTTTCTATCAATAAAGGCAGTTATTGGGAAATTGCGGCAGGAATGAAGAAAACCGAAATCAATCCAAGCGTTGTGGCTATGCTCGATAAATTAAATGATTTCCTGTCTTAATGTCACAGCAATCTATAGACGCTACTTCCCTCCCCCTATATACCCCCGAATCACCTCCAAAAATGCATCCCCAAACCACTCAAGTTTCTGCGATCCTACGCCAAAGATTTGGGAAAGTTCTTCTCTATCTTTGGGCACGCGCTTGGACATTTCTTTAAGTGTGCGGTCGCCGAAGATGATGTAGGGTGGAACATTGCGTTCTTCCGCGAGTTTGGTTCGTAGTGCCCGCAGTTTTTCAAAAAGATAAAAGTCTGTGGGGGTACTGTCATCCAACTCGATACGCCCTCCCGATCCTTTCGGACGAGACATAACATGCGCGGAGAGAGCAAGCGTTTCTTTATTGTTTAAAAATTGTTTTCCGCGTTGAGTGAGAACATAGATCGGATATTCTTCTCCTTGTTGAGTGATAAGGCCCTGGGCGCAAATTGCGTTGATGATGCGCGTAATATGCTTTTTCTTCATGTCCGCGGCAATGCCGAATACCGAGAGATTATTATGGCCGCGCGTAATAACCTTCTCATCATCTTTTCCGGTGAGCACATCAGCAATATAGCCTCCTCCATAGCGCTGGCCTGTCCGCAAAATCGCGGACAGTATTTTTTGAGCAATTTCGGTGGCATCTACTGTTTCAGTCGTATGCAAGCAATTATCGCATGCGCCGCATGGCGCATTAAATTCTTCATGAAAGTATGCAAGAAGAAATTGGCGGCGACACGCGGAAAGTTCCGCATACGCAACAATTTGCTTAAGTTTTTCTTCCGCGTGTTTTTTTTCTTCCAAATCAGTAACATCCTTCATAAAACGGTAATGCTTTGCCATATCGCCGTATGAATAAAAAAGCATGCATTCCGAGGGCAGTCCATCACGTCCGGCGCGGCCGGTTTCTTGATAATATCCTTCCACGGATTTGGGAAGATCATAGTGTATTACCGCGCGAACATCGGGTTTATCAATACCCATGCCAAACGCAATCGTGGCAACGATCACCGCAATACGGTCTTTGATAAAATCTTCCTGCGTTTTGCGGCGCGTATCAGAATCCAATCCCGCATGATACGCCTTTGTCTTGATGCCTGACTTCTGTAATTTTTCCGCCAATTTCTCGGTATTGGCGCGAGAGAAACAATATATGATAACGGATTTATCTTTATGCCGTTTTAATACTTGCAAAAGCAATTCAAATGTATTGTCTTTCGGATACACACTATACGTTAAGTTGGCGCGATTAAAACTTGAAGTGAAGATCCGCGGTGACGTGAGATTAAGTTGCGCGATAATATCATCACGCACGCGCGGTGTAGCTGTGGCGGTTAATGCGATAATAGGAATATAAGGAAAACGTGTACGCAATGTCTTGAGATTTCTATAATCCGGACGAAAATCATGTCCCCATTCCGAAATGCAATGCGCTTCGTCAACTGCGATAAGACTTAAATTGATTGATGTAAGAAATTCAATAAACCCCGGTACGGCAAAACGCTCCGGCGCCACATAAAGAATTTTAATCTCCCCTACCCGTACATCATCAATTATTTTTGCAATCTCATATCCCGTAAGAGTGCTATTGAGAAACCCCGCAGAAATTCCATTTGCCTGCAATGCGTCCACCTGATCTTTCATCAGCGCGATAAGAGGTGAGATGACAAGCGTAGTCCCTTCAAACGCAAGAGCGGGAATTTGATAACACAAGGATTTACCCGCGCCCGTAGGCATGAGCACGAGCGCATCTTTTTGAAAAAGCACATGGGAAATTATTTCTTCCTGCAAAGGCCGAAACTGTTCGTAACCAAAGTATTCTTTGAGAATGGAGTGGAGATTCATGGGGGATAATATTTTTTGTTTGTTGAATAGTTATGAATGATACTTTTCTGATGCGTAACACGAATATGTTTGCGTGTACGAAATGGCGATGGCGTGCGATATGCTGTCTTGCCTTTTTTGTTCCCCATTTTTGCGTAATTTTTCATATACATTTACTCCTCCCCTATCCTAGGGGAGGCGGGGAGCGCGGTATAGTTTCTCCTCCTCACTCCTACCACCCCTAACCCCTCCTATACTAGGAGGGGAATAAGAAAGAGGGTTCAAATAGCGAGGGGGGGGCTCTGATTCCTCCCCTGAAGCAGGGGAGGTTAGGAGGGGTATGGGTGAGGGATAACAACTTTTTCTTTAGGTTCTTGCCCTCACCGATACCACCCCTAACCTCGCTCCTCTATCAGGAGGGGAAAATAAATAATATCAAAAAAGTTTCTTCTGCCTTACCTCTACATCTGCCGCCGCCGCACGATACGCGCAATAATCGCACTCTTTCCCAGCAGGGGGAATATCGGTACTTATTAAGCAAGCATGCAGTTTTGCAAGCGCGGATTCTATCCAATCTGTTTTTCCCGTATACGCAATCAGTTTAATATCAAATTCCAATCGGGCATCAAACGCTTTAGCATCAGCATTACCGTTGCAATACACAAAATAACCAGTATCGCTTACCGGAAAATTATTTTTGCGAAACAGCCATTGATATATTTCCATCTGGCGTTTGTAGCCGATTTGCCACTCGGCATCAAGGCTAACTTCGCCTGATTTTGATGTGGCTTTATAATCAACAATAATAAAATCTCCGTTTGGCGCAACCCACACGTCATCTACGCCCCCGGTAATAACAAGATTAGTAGCGCGGTGGTGATATTGTATGCCTCGGCGCAAAGAATCCCGCCATTCATCCATGCGTTCGTGCGCGAGCGGTACCGCATCAATGCCGTAATGTGCCATAAGCGGATGCGCGCTTTTTTTTGCGCGATGCATATCGAACTCTTTCTTCAAAAGTGTATCCACGGCGGAATTCAGGCTAAACGGAAAACCAGGTGGACGATCAACGCCAAGCCTTCGGTCCATATAAAAACAGCGGGGACAGTTGAGGAAAAGATCTATGCGGCTACGGCTTATGCGAAACGGCTCTTGTGCCCGTGGATCAAATAAATTTCTTGTTCTTCGCGGATTGTAGTATTGAGACATAATGAAATAATACGCTATTGATATTATAACGGCAATATATAAAAAATCCCCATCAATGGGAATATCAAAAAGCGCATGTGAAAAATAGATTCTTACAGGACTTACGCATTGGACTTTTCTTATTCCCCTCCTATTGAGGAGGGGTTAGGGGCGGTATGGGTGAGGAGTAAAACTAAATCTTGGAAGTTTTACTCCTCACTCTATACCCACACCTCGCCTCCTCGCTATGTACAGGGAGGAAGCAAACGCATAAGTTCTATTTTAATCATCCCTACCGCTACGGCGGACAAAGATGAGAAACAACAGTGGCAATCCAAGCCACCATATCGTGAGGTTTGTGTTGGCAAAAAAACTTTTTGTAATTGGCGCTAAATTTTTTGTCATTTCCGGCGAGAGAAAACTAAATATAATATGTATCAGTAATCCTGTTTGAATAAAACTTAATAGAAATACTTGCCACCACGCAATGTTACTACGCAAATAACGGGGCCGTCCGCGATTCATTAAAAAAACCAACGGAAGGAAAATTGCAAAAAATACGGCTGTTTTTATGGCAAAAAGATTATTTGTTTTTAAATAATGAGCAATCGCGCCGATGGGCACTACGTTAAAAAGGGCAAGCGCAACATAGGTGTTGATAACCGAGGAAACCATTTTATGCCGTCCGCGAGAAATGCCGTAAAAAAAACCAATCGCGATCATAACAAAAATAAGAACAATATCCCATGTGGGATGGGAAAGAATTTGTCCAGCTGTTGCTTGTACGCCTGGAATCTTGATACTCGATATGGTTGGTATCTTCGGAAAATTCAGCGTAGGGAACGTACTTGTTGGTAGCGCTCTTTGAGGAATAATAGAGGGTTGTGCCATAGAGTTATTATACGGCAACATGTGATTGCGACAACTGTGGACAAAACAACATCTGCCCAGTAGAGGCATAATCAGCACCTTTGTGGATAACCTTGATTTATATAGCCATCTTTTCAAGTGATTCTGGCCTAAATAAGAAGTATGAAGACAATAATAGTGTTATGGTCATGGATTATCAAAGTGCGATAATAAATGCGCTATAACCAAATCCGACTTCTTCGGATAAAACACAAAATCCCGCCGACCGGCGGGATTTTGTGCCATAAGATACGCAGGATCTAGTAATCATCATGTGGCATCTGGGGACTTGCTTTTTCCTCTTTTTTGGGAAGTTCAGCAATAGCTGCCTCTGTGGTAAGAAACATTGCGGCAACCGATACGGCGTTCTCAATCGCGGACCTGGTTACTTTCAGCGGATCTACAATCCCCTCTCTGAACATATCATTGATAATCTTATCATGGGCGGCATCATAACCGACATTTGATTTATTATCTTCTATTATTTTCTCCTTGAGCTTGGAAGTAATCTCTCCAACACGCTTGCCTGAATTCAATGCAATCTGCGCCAATGGTTCTTCCAAAGCATTCAAAAGGATCGTGTATGCCGCCTGCTCTTCGGCACTTACTTTACGCTTATCGCCTGCACTGCGATTTTCCCATTCATCGCGCATGAGAGTAGCAACTTTGAAAAGCGCCATTCCCCCTCCGGGCACAATGCCTTCGGCAAGAGCCGCTTTGGTAGCCGCTACCGCATCTTCTATTTTGAGTTTAATATACTTCATCTCCGTTTCCGTAGCCGCTCCCGCACGAATCACGGCAACACCTCCTGCCAACTTGGCAAGGCGTTCTTGAAGTTTTTCCTTGTCATAGTCAGATTTCGTCCGCTCAATCTGTGCTCGAATCTGCTTGATACGATTTTCAAGATCGTCTTTTTTCCCCTTGCCGCCCACAATGGTTGAGTTGTCTTTGTCAGAAATGACACGCCGCGCTCGGCCAAGCATTTCAATTTCTGTTTTATCAAGTTTAAGGCCAACTTCTTCGGAAATAATTTTTGCCCCGGTAAGCGTCGCAATGTCCTGTAGTATTTCTTTTCTGCGGTCTCCAAATCCAGGAGCTTTGATCGCAAGCGTATTAAAAGCGCCACGCAAGCGGTTAACCACAAGAAGAGCAAGGGCATCGCCTTCCACGTCTTCGGCAATCACCACGAGTTCTTTTTTTCCAGTATGAAGAATTTTCTCGAGCAACGGTAGCATATCCTGCGCTGAAGAAATTTTCTTATCTACGATAAGGATGTAAGGATCATCCATCACTGCCTCCATCCGTTCGGCATTGGTCACCATATAAGGCGAAACATAACCACGGTCAAACTGCATGCCGCTGACAATTTCTTTTTCAATGCCCGTACCTTGTGATTCCTCAACTGTCACTGCTCCATCATTGCCAACTTTCTGAATTGCTTCGGCGATTATTTTTCCAAGCTCTTCGGATTCTGCCGAAATAGTCGCCACGTTTACGATTTCTTCCGGTTTTTCGGCAGAAACAGGCTTCATCATTTTGCGAAGTTTTGCCACTACTTCATCTCGCCCGGTCTCAAGAGCTTGACGCAAGCTAATTACGTTAACCCCGGCGGTTACATATTTCAATCCTTCATCAATAAGCGCTTGAGCAAGCACAACTGATGTGGTAGTTCCATCACCGGCGACATCATTTGTTTTTGATGCTACTTCTTTCATGAGTTCCGCGCCCATGTTTTCAAATTTGTCTTCAAGTTCAATTTCTTTGGCAATCGTCACCCCGTCATTGGTAATTTGCGGAGCACCGTATGATTTTGCCAAAATCACATTGCGCCCTTTGGGCCCAAGCGTGATTTTTACAGCATTTGCCACCTGATCAATACCGCGTTTGATGGCATGCCGCGCCTTTTCTTCAAATAAAATTTGTTTTGCCATATACAAATAAAGTTAATCTACAATCGCAAGAATATCCTCTTCGCGCACAATGAGATATTCTTTATCGCCAATTTTTATTTCTTTCGACCCATATGATTTATGAAATATAACGGTGTTTCCCTTTTTTACCTGCACGGGAACGATTGTTCCGTCATCAAAACGCTTACCCGGCCCTACGGCAATAATAATACCCTGCTCCGGACCTTCATTATCCATAGTACTGGGCAGATAAAGCCCTGTTTTTGTTTTCCCCCCTTCTTTTTTCTCAATCGGCTCAATAATGACCCGATCACCTAATGGTTTTAGGTTCATAGACAATTGAGAGGATAAAGCTGATAGCTGGTAAAAACATATGATCCCTACAAGCTACAAGCTCATTCCCACAACCTAGTTAGTTAGCACTCTCGACCAACGACTGCTAATAATTGTACTCGCCTCCATTTTTCTGTCAAGAGCCAGTGCGACTAAAAACCCCCTTCAATACAGGGGGTGAATATGGATATGGCGGACAATACTTGCCAATGCAAGAAAAATGCTTGCAAATAATATGATCTGCAAATAAAAAATATCCGGCTGTACAAAAAAATTCCATACAATCAGCAGTGCCACAAGCAGTGTCTCAACGCATGTTTTCATTTTGCCAAATATATTTGCGCCCAACGTGATCCTGCGCTGCATGCGGGGTTTGAAATATGTATATCCCCCTATAAGCAAAAGAACGAGTTCAGCGCCAAGAAGGACAAGGAGTAATTGCTGATGCAATACGCCCCAGCCGAACAGCGCGATAAGCGTGACAAATGTTACCTTGTCAGCAAGCGGATCAAAGATGCGGCCGAAGTGCGACTCCATATGCCAACGCCGCGCTATGATTCCGTCAAGCATATCGGTGGCAGCGCTTACCATGAAAAAACCAAGAGTAAACAGCCAAAACCCTGCATAAAAACATATAAGAATCGGAATCAATAACAGAATGCGTAACAGGCTTAACGCATTTGGGATGGTAACGTACTGATCGTGCATGTGGTTTTCCTTTTTTTCTTTAACTGATTGTTTGTTTTGTATGTTGCGGCTATGTTGCTGGCATGGTTCAGATGAATGTTCCAAGGTATTGCCGCATTCCTCCTCTAAACTCTTTAACGTCATATACATAGCATAGAGAATGATAAAAGGTGCGGCGAGCAACAAAAAATCAAGGACAGTCAACCTCATGAGATCTCCTGATTATGGGAAGATGGTGTATGTATGATCCGAATATCCTTTTTTATTTTTAAGAAACATGGATTTTAATTCTATAGACATCACACTATAAAATAATACTCTTTCTGTCATTCTAAGCGAAGCGAAGAATCTAAATCATGCCTCAAGTAATAGAAATTCTTCGCTTCGCTCAGAATGACACAATGAGGAATGAGTCAGATTTCATAGTGTAATGTGCATAGTCTTCAAAGTCCCCTACTCACTCTCTCTACATTTATACTATTTTGTCAACCACTCCCCTGTATATGATTTCTGATTTTTAATAATTTGCGCGGGTGTGCCTTCGGCCACGATAAATCCCCCTTTTTCTCCTCCTTCGGGGCCTAAGTCAATAATCCAATCCGCGTTGCGAATAACGTCAAGATTATGTTCAATGACAACCACGGTGTTGCCTTTTTCCACAAGTGCTGCAAGTACATTCATGAGTTTTTGGATGTCGTCAAAATGCAAACCCGTGGTCGGCTCGTCAAGAATATAGAGCGTTCGCCCCGTGTCGCGGCGCGAAAGTTCGGTGGCAAGTTTGACGCGCTGGGCCTCGCCGCCGGAAAGCGTGGGCGCCGGCTGGCCGAGTTTAAGATATGTAAGCCCCACATCTTTCATTGTCTCCAGCTTGGAAGTAACTGCGGGAATCGCGTTGAAAAAATACAAGCCCTCTTCTATGGACATATCCAGAACATGAGAGATATTTTTTCCATTGTATTCAATCTCAAGCGCTTCATGATTATAACGCTTGCCGCGGCATTCTTCGCACTCCGTGTATACATCCGGCAAAAAATACATTTCTATCTTTTTTACACCCTGTCCCTCGCACGCTTCGCATCGCCCCCCTTTGACATTAAAACTAAACCGCCCCGGCAAATACCCTTTTGTGCGCGCATCCGGAGTTGCGGCAAAAAGCGATCGAATAATGCCAAACACGCCCGTATAAGTGGCGGGGTTTGAACGCGGTGTCCGCCCAATCGGTGATTGATCTACCACAATAGCTTTATTGATATGTTCCGTGCCAAGAATTTCTTTATGAACTCCGGGAATCATATGCGCGCCGTAGAATTGCGCAAGTAATGCTTTGGCAAGAATATCGTTAATCAGAGATGATTTTCCCGATCCGGACACGCCAGTCACGCATACAAACGCATTCAAAGGAATGGCAACATCAATTGATTTCAAGTTGTGCTCACTTGCTCCCTTAATAATAAGTTTTTCGCCGCCGCGTACATTATGTTTCTCCGCCATTCTCGGCTTTATCTTGATTTGTTTTTTTCCGGAAAGATAATGGCCGGTTGACGTGGAGGATGCGAGAAGCTGGCGCGGTGTTCCCTGAAAAATAATTTTTCCGCCATGAATGCCGGCTCCGGGCCCAAGATCAATAATCCAATCCGCTTCGCGCATGGTCTCGGCATCATGTTCCACCACAATGACCGTATTGCCCAAATCGCGCAGGTGTTTCAATGTCGCAATAAGCCGGCTATTATCGCGCGAATGAAGCCCGATGGACGGCTCGTCGAGAATATATATGATACCCGTGAGTTGCGATCCGATCTGTGTGGCAAGCCCGATGCGCTGGGCTTCTCCTCCGGAAAGAGAAGTAGACTGGCGGGCAATGGTAAGATATTCAAGTCCCACATCGCGTAAAAACTCCAAGCGTTTGACGATTTCTTTTGACACAGGAAGGGCAATACGCAAATGCGACGCCGAAAGATTGCCCGCGCTTGATATCAAATCTGCAAAAAAATCAAGCGAGCCAGTGACATTTATATCCGCAATATCCGCGATTGATTTTCCATTGATATGCACTGCCAATGCCTCCGGTTTGAGGCGTTTGCCTCTGCATGAAGAACAGACGCCAATGACCATATATTTCTCAATTTCCGCTCTTGTGAAATCGGAATCCGTTTCTTTCCACCGGCGTTTAAGATTGGGAATTATTCCTTCAAATACGCCTTTATCCCGTTCCGGTTTTGTACTGCCCGCATGCGGATCCTCTCCATTAAGTAGTATAGCAATCACGGTCGAAGATAATTTTTCTATAGGGGTATTGAGAGAAAAACCATAGCGTCCCGCCACATCGTCCAAAATCCACCAATACCAACTCTGCCGTCCCAACCGATGCGATGCCGATGCCCACGGACGGATTGCTCCTTCAGCAATACTCAACCGCTTATTGGGCAGTACCAATTCTGGGTCAACTTCCAATGTAGAGCCAAGTCCGGTGCACAGAGAACACGCGCCATACGGACTATTAAATGAAAAAGTACGGGGCTCAATATCCGCAAGATTAGTTCCACAATCAGTGCATGCAAATTTTTCGGAAAAAATGATATTATCATCTCCCTGTGCTACCATCATAATGCTTTTCCCAATCTTAAGAGCGGTTTCAATGGAATCGCGAATGCGGCTACGATCAATGTCATCATTGAGCATAAAGCGATCAATCACCACTTCAAGGGAATGTTTTTTATGTTTATCAAGCGATTGCCCTTGGCTTTCCTTGATGGTCATGATTATCCCATTAATCCGTACGCGCAAAAATCCCGCGCGTTTCAGCTCCTCAAGTATTTCTTTATGTTCCCCTTTTTTATCGCGAATAAGCGGGCCCAATATAACGATCTCTTTGGCTTTGTTGAGTTTGGTAATGCGGGAAATCATTTCATCTACGGTCTGGCGGCCAATGGGCTTTTGACATATCGGACAGTGCGGTATGCCGATACGGCTGAAAAGAATACGCAAATAATCATAGATTTCCGTTATTGTGCCCACGGTTGAACGCGGATTTTTTGAAATTGATTTTTGATCAATAGAAATTGCCGGCGAAAGTCCGTCTATGCCATCCACATCAGGTTTTTCTTTAATGCCTAAAAACTGCCGCGCATACGAGGAAAGCGACTCCACAAACCTACGCTCGGCTTCCGCATAGATCGTATCAAACGCCAATGATGATTTGCCCGAACCTGAAAGCCCGGTAATCACAACCAATTTATTTTTCGGAATTTCAAGCGTGATATTTTTAAGATTGTGCACCCGCGCCCCGCGAATACGGATCATATCGGAATTATGTATCTTTTTTTCCATAACCAAGAGAGTATATAACAAAAAAAGAAAATTTTCAAGGGATCATCCCTTAGAGCCTGTTCATAATCTTTTTTCCAGAGCCATTTTAGTGATATTTTGAGCGAAAAACCTGAAGACCGACGAAACGTAGCGGTGCCTACGTTGAGGAGGTCTGAAAGTTTTGTAGCCAAAATATCACAAAATGGAGTCGGGAAAAAGATTATGAACAGGCTCTTACCCCCTTAAAGATAGATATTCTTCGAACTTGTCCGGAAGTTACCATAGGAAATTTCTCAAACCCAAGTCATATCTTTATGCTAAAAGATACGCAAATGGCTCCGATCGAAAAATAAAAATTTTACTAAAAAATATGAAAGGTTACCATCACAACTCTTGATTATAGATGTTGTTTCCCGTATAGTAATTACACACTATATTTCTTATATGTCAATGCTATCCATAGACATCAAAACTATCCCCCACTCCCCGGGCGTATATCTGTTCCGCAACAAATCAGTCATATTGTATGCGGGCAAAGCAAACGATTTGAAAAATCGCCTTGCTTCCTATTTCCGCAGTCGCATCAGCGAAAAGGTGCGTACATTGCGCGAAGAAGCAACGTCACTTGAAATCATCATTCTTGCATCGGAGATAGAAGCGCTCATCAAAGAAGCGGAGCTTATCAAACGCCATGTTCCCAAATTCAATGTCCTCATGCGCGATGATAAAAATTACGCATACATAGCAATCACCGATGAGCCATTTCCCCATATATTCGTAACGCATCAACCCACAACCGGCATTCATAAACATAAGCAAAATAAATCGGGCTTTATTTCCATCGGCCCCTACACAAGCAGTGTATCATTGAAAATCACGCTTAAACTCCTGCGTAAACTTTTTCCCTATTGCACCTGCATCTCACCCCATACGCGCACATGCGTGAGCGCCCAGATCGGCCTTTGTCCGGGGTATTGCTGTATGCGATCCGTAGCACCTTATGACCGTGAGTCGTCACACAAAGAATATCGCGCCCATATTCAGGCAATCATTTCTGTTCTTACGGGAAAGGGAAGACATATCATACAAGACCTCAAAAAACGCATGCGTTCCTGCGTAAAGACCCAAGATTTTGAGCAAGCCGCCATTTTACGCGATCAAGCCATGGGCATAGAAGACGTGCTCGCGCATCGCTTGCATCTCATTCGCACGCCCCTTAAGAAAAAAAATCAGTCACTCCTCTGGAAAACCACGGAAAAAAATATTATAATGGCATTAGGAATACCCGGCACCATTGTATCGCGCGTGGAAGGATATGACATTTCCCATGTGTCGGGCGCAAATCCCACCGGATCAATGGTGGTGGTGACTGACGGCACGGCTGACCACAAGAACTACCGTATGTTTAAAATTAAAACAGTCGCCGGCATAAGCGACGTAGATATGCTTAAAGAAATTATCCGCAGGCGTCTCACGCATCGCGAATGGCAATTCCCTGACTTAATAGTGATTGATGGCGGCAAACCCCAACTTAATGCCGTAATGACGGTTATCCGCGCGCGCGCGCCCGAACTTACCCGACGCGTAGTGGCGCTTGCCAAACGCGAGGAAGAATTATATTCCCCCTCTATCGCCCATACGATCCGCTTAGATTCGCTTCCGCCCGAAACCGGATTCTTTTTCCAGCGCATCCGCGATGAGTCGCATCGTTTTGCAAAAAAATATCATCATAAATTAAGAGAAATGTCATATCGGCCTCGGTGAATTCGCACTCTAAAAACAACAAAGTTTGCAGGCTAATTGCAACACCCT
>CAYHZE010000010.1:0-18946 GCA_964361015.1 uncultured Candidatus Saccharibacteria bacterium
CCTACGAGCGTGAGAAATCCGTTGAATCCTTTGGGATGCGACCAGTGCGTAATCATCATGGTATAATCTTGCGCTTCTTTTATGGGGTTTTCCCCGCCGATCAGTATCTTTTCTTTTTCATCTTCCATGAATGACTGCATGTCCTCGTCAAGAAGGTCAATCAGTTTGCCGAATTGTTTGATGTGATTGACGTCTTGAAATTCCGGTTCGTCAAGAATTTCAGTAAATCCTCTATCCGTGCGCACATCATCATCAACGCCAATGGCAATAAATGCGCGCGAGAGACGCGAGACAGTTCGTGAACACGTCTTGGTGAAATCTTTCCTTGTATCATGAGTAAATAATTCACGAATAGTGGCGCGTTCAAATCTATCCAATACAGTCGCATCCATCGCATAATCTACAAAAAAACGATATCCCTGATCCGTAGGCACGCGACCTGCCGATGTATGCGGCTGTTCCAAATATCCCAATTCATCAAGTTTAAGCATCTCACTGCGCACGGTCGCCGGACTTACCTCAAAATCAAGTTCATCAAGAACATCGGCCGATGCAATAGGTTTTGCTGTGCGAATATATCCGCGAATAATTGCTTCAAGAATATTTTTTTGCCGCTCTTTTAACATGATGCGGTCAGTATAATCAAAAATTAGCACTCTGTCAAGGAGAGTGCTAATCCCACCCGCCCAAAAAACGCTCATATACTTTGAATTACGAAACTCTCCCATTCTGTCATTCTAAGCGATTGCGGGAATAACAAAAAAGACTGAAGATAAAGGGAAAAATAGGAGATGCGAGGGTCACAACCAACACAAAAACCCTCTTGTGAGGGTTTTTGATATGCTACTTAAAAATTTTATTTTTTCTTAAGCTTGTTAATTGAATCTTGGATCATTTTGATCTGTATTTGAAGTTGGAGTGTTTTGATCTGTGCTTGAATATCCGCAATAACAGGGCTTGAATTTGGAGATGGAGATGGAGGAGTTGGCGGAGATGATACCGATGGCGCGGGCATGCCGGATAATTCTTTCAGCTTTGCCCTTGTTTTGGGACCTACCACTCCATATCCTTGCTGGCCCTTTTTGGCAATTTCATATTTTTCCTGAAAACGCTGAACTGCTGACTGGGTGAGAGCGCCGAAAAAGCCGCTTATAATACCTTCGGGATATATTGACTTATCTCTTGCCAAAAATTTCTGAAGCATACTTATATCATTGCCCCGAGATCCCCGTGTAAGCGGGCGCAGAATGATCACCGGAGAAACTAAAGCCGCAACAGGAGAGGCGGGAACAGCCGGTTTTGGCGCAAGCAAGACATGGGGCTGTAGAGTTGCGCTTGGAATTGGAGTCGAAGTCGGAGAGGGGGAAGGCGTAGGAGATGAAGATGGGGGAGGACTAGAAGTCCCTCCTGCTGATCCGCCTCCGCCGGATCCTCCACCGCTACCGCCGCCAGATGCTGCCGCTGTTTCTGCCGTACACGTACCCGAGGGACTGATAGTATCAACGACCTGTGCACCCGTGGTCGCAACCCCTTCATTCAGACGTGAATCATTTGTATTACACTGGGTTCCTATATTCCGAGTATTGGCAAAATTTCGTTTAAGGGAAGAGACAAAAGTCACTTCATTTGTCGGATCAAGGGTAAGGGTAAATGTTCCACCTGCCACATCCAGATTATTAAATGTTGCTCCATTGCTTACCGTATATCCATCGCCGGTTGAAGGTAATGTAAGAGTAAACTCCGACGTCGTAGTAACTGTCGCCGCAAGCGCCGCTAATGGCAGAAATAACCAAACCGAAGCACCGAAAGAAATTGAGAGAATTCGCTTCATTATATTGAATAAGTATTACATTGAGTAAGCTACGCTTGTATTATTCTTGACAGGAACCTGCTTCCACAATGAGATTTTTGAATCCCATCTTTGCGGCATTAGCATCGCCAACGGCTGTTGGCGTGCTTGTTGCGTAAATACGCACCATTGTGCCATTGGTAGCGCGCAGATTAATGCAACCGCCTCTACTGCTTGCTGATGAGTCAATGACTATTGTTGACGTTGATACTGAACCCAAGAGTAAATCTCCCTTTACTGCCAATTCCGCAAATGCCGCCGGCGTAGATGTGGCCACGCTCAATGGACTGCTTGTCGTAGTGCTCGCAATACTAAAGGCGCCGACAACGGTAGATGATGCTTGAGATATGAATCCAGTTGTTACGGCAGAGGAGGAGGAAGTAATAGGGCCGGTTACTACAAGGTTTCCTACGACAGTGGAAGAGGCCGCAGAAATAAATCCTCCGGTTCCCAAAACAGTATCACCTAAGGTTGAAAGACCGGTAATGGTTAATGCGCCAACAACGGTAGAGGACGCTTGCGATGCAAATCCATTCGTCATTGTCGCAAGGCCTGTATGAAGCGAAGTGCCGGTAAATGTTGAGGCGCCGGTAATAGTGGCCGTACCGTCTACTGCCAGATTCGTGCCAATAGATGTTGCCAATACAGAACCGCCAATCGCAAGAATAACGCCTATCGCAAAAGCGGTTGCGGAAAGTTGCTTTGATGCAAAAAACTTTTGTTTGTGTATCATGGTTCTATAATTATATAAAATAAAAATTGATAATCTCTATACTTAGAGTATACTCACCCCCCTCGTAATACGCAAACTTAAACTGTGGATAACTTTTTTATGAACATAAAAATCCCCATGATGGGATTTTTATATTTTTTACTTTGAATTATAAAACTCATTTCCCTCGTGTCATTGCGAGCGTAAGCGAAGCAATCTATACCTCAAGATTTAGATTGCTTCGTCGCTACTGCTTCTCGCAATGACAACATTCAGGGGGTTTCGTAATTCAGAGTTTTTTACATTAACCCACTATCACCCGAAAGAAAAAATTTATAATTGGCACAAGCAACTGCGCGAAAAAAAAGATAAAAATAAGAAGTATGATAAACCCATATTGATGAAGCGTTGTCTCAAGAGAACGCCATTGATAGGGAAGGAGCGCAAAAAGCACTTTTGATCCGTCAAGCGGCGGGATTGGCACAAGATTAAAAATCGCAAGCACAAGGTTAAGGATACTGATTGCCGCGGCAATAGTAATGAAATTATTCATAAATTCATCGGAGATACTTGATGCAAAAAAGGGTGAAAATCGGACAACAAGTCCGAAAACAACGGCAAGCAAGATATTTGCCGCAGGTCCTGCAATTCCCACAATCGCAGGTCCCCACTTTTGATTACGCAAATTATACGGATTGTAAGGCACCGGCTTTGCCCATCCAAACACAGGCCCTCCGAGCATTGAAGTAAGAGCTGGCAATACAAGCGACCCGAACGGATCAATATGGCGAATCGGATTTAAGGTGAGCCGACCAGAATACTGCGCCGTCCGATCACCCAACATCAACGCGGCATATCCGTGAGACACTTCATGGATCACCACGGAAAAAATCAAAATAATGATCTTTATAATGATTGGCATTGCAATTTCCATAGAAAAATGATAGGGTAATCGCACATATACGAATATGCAGATGGCGTATATTTCATTCGTATATTCGTGATTACTCTATGAAAAATTGTACACTATGCAAAAAAAGTTCGGTTATGGCGGGTGTGCATTCTTTCCTGCGTAGCCATTATAACCCTACAGGCCGCGTTCGCAAATATCCCAATCTTCAATGGGCTCGTTTGTCTGATGGCACACGGGCAAAAATTTGCGCGCGATGCATCAAGGGATTGCATAAAAACTGAAAATATTGGGTATGAAAATATGAAAATTACTGCTGTCACGCACAAAGAAGCGGCGCAAAAAGAAAATATATTTGTTGCGCTTATGACTCATCATCCTGTCCACCAACAGGAATTTTTTTCATATATTTCGGAAAAGCATCGTCTCATACTTAAAAAATTTGCAGATGAAAATTTCCGTGGCGAGGAAGGAGAAATTAAATCATTATGGATAGAAAAAGGCATGCCGCGACGAATAGTATTGTTCGGTCTTGGTGATATTAAGAAATGGAATGAACGAAAAAATCCAT
This sequence comes from uncultured Candidatus Saccharibacteria bacterium, assembly GCA_964361015.1. Classification (GTDB taxonomy): domain Bacteria; phylum Patescibacteriota; class Minisyncoccia; order Sungbacterales; family HO2-52-23; genus CAYHZE01. The sequence continues at coordinate 4,043 of CAYHZE010000010.1, forward strand.
TAGTCCCCCGCCGTCTTATCCAATATGCAAAAAAAGAGAAAATAAAAGAACTCGCCCTTTTCTTTCCAAAAGATATAGCAAGAGACATGAAAGATACCTGCCGAATGATTGCAGAAAATGCTCTCATGGCAGATTTTGTCTTTGATAAATATAATAAAGAAAAACAAAAGAACAATGTCTCCATTGATGCGATATATCTGGCAAGCGATACGGGGTTGCACAACGTCTGTACCAAAGCAATTACCCAAGGCATGATCATCGGAGAAGAGACCAATCAATGCCGCGCACTCGCCAATACCCCCGGAGGCGATATGACGCCCGCTCTCCTTGCGCGTGAGGCAATGCAAACCGCAAGGCGCACGGGCATGAAAGCCTTTGTTTTTGATGAGAAAAAAATGAAACAGCTGGGCATGGGCGCGATTCTTGGCGTGGGCAAAGGTTCCGTAGAAAAACCGCGGTTTATTATTCTTGAATATCTCAAAGGCCCGAAAATCCAAAAACCTCTTATACTCGTGGGCAAAGGAGTCACCTTTGATACCGGAGGGCTCAATCTCAAACCCGACCAATATATATATGAAATGCACATGGATATGACAGGAGGGGCCGCCGTAATCCACGGCATGGCCGCCATTGCGCGTCTTAAACTTTCCGTCAATATCGTAGGACTCGTACCTGCGGTTGAAAATATGCCTTCCGGATCATCGTATCGCCCCGGGGACCAGCTTAAATCAATGTCAGGAAAAACAATTGAAATTTTGAATACGGATGCCGAAGGCCGTGTAATTCTTGCCGATGCTCTTACCTACGGACTTCGCTACAAACCAGAAATCATGATTGATATTGCTACGCTTACGGGTGCGGCGCATGTAGCGCTCGGAAATTACTGTTCGGCTATTTTTTCCAATGACGAAAAACTCCAAAATAATCTTATAGAAATCGGCAAAACATCAGGCGATTACCTGTGGCCGCTCCCCTTGTGGGACGAATTTCTCCCCGAAATAAAAGGCACGTTCGGCGATCTTGCCAACACCGGCGTCAAAGACCGCTATGGCGGCGCATCGCACGGCGCAAAGTTTTTGGAACAATTCGCGGGCAATACCCGCTTCGCGCACCTTGATATCTCGCCCCGCATGACTGCCAATGACTCGGAATTTCTTTCCAAAGGCGCATCAGGCGTGGGTGTGCGGCTTATCGCTGAACTTGGCGCGCGTTATCCTTACATATAATCCCTCACATCATAGCCATTTCTCACACAACTCATTGTCAACAAATTGTTTACGATCGTAAACAATTTGTTGACAATAGAAATATATAAGAAATATGAGGTCTTATGATTCCTGTTCATCTTACGAGCATCAAAACACGCGATGGTATTATTCTCGAAGGCATTGCCGTACTACCTAAACGCAAAACAAAAACCGCACTTATTTGGCTCCATGGATTGAGCTCACGATTTTCTTCCGGGCAAAAAATGACGCAAGAAGTATCAAGCGCGTGCAAACGCGCGGGCATTGGCTATTTTAAGTTCAATACGCGCGGACACGATATTGCGTCTCGCGCAAACAAAAAAATAATCGGCGGCGGGTTTGAACGCTTTGACGATTGCATATATGATATCCGTGCCATGATCCGTTTTGCCCACAAACTCGGATTCTCGGATATTATTCTTGCCGGCCACTCAACCGGCGCCAACAAGGCGCTCTATTACTGCTATAAAACAAAAGATAGATCCGTAAAAAAACTTATATTACTCGGAGCTATTAATGATATCGTGGCATTACGTAAAAAAATGGGAATAAAAAAATTCACCAACGCATGTGCGATTGCCAGCCGATTGCGTAAAAATTCGAACGCGCTTATGCCAACCCAATACGGTCTTTTTTCCGCCTGCCGATTTTGGAGTTTGTGCCACGTTGGAGAAAAAGAAGACACATTCCCCTATTATGATGATACACGCAGATGGATAGCGCTTGAGAGTATCCGCATCCCTCTTGCCGTCATCATCGGAAGCCGCGACCAATATCTTGACCGCACGCCAAGTGACTATCTTGCCGCATTCAAGCGTCATACTCTTTTGACAAAACGCTTCCAAGGCATAATAATAAAAGGCGCAAACCATGGGTTCCATCAAAAAGAAAACGATCTGGCAAAAGAAGTGATTACATGGGCTAAAAGATAAGAATAGATTTATCTATTTTCTGTCATTCTTCACTTCGCTTCGGAATGACACAAGAGGAAAAAATCAACTTATGATATAGACTCTAGACAGATACAATGAGTTCTCATAACGGGCTGTAGTATAGTGGTAGTACGCGAGGCTGGGGGTCTTGCAGTCCGGGTTCGATTCCCGGCAGCCCGATCTCAATCAAATACCCGCCGAAAGGCGGGTTTTGGTTTGTAACCCCCCCCACACCTCTCATTTTCCCCTTTATCTTTATTCTTTTTTGTCATTCCCGCGTAGGCGGGAATGACATGGATATGAGTGGTTACTTTGCTTTTAATTGACTTCTATGTATGTATCTGATATAGTAATAACCTGCACATTTACAATACCTCTTTATTCAAAAAGGATCCGTACAATGAGCGAGGAAAAAGGTTCGTCAGAGGAAAAGGATGGTTTGTTCGGGAAATATACAAAACATATTGATGAAGAAGGTAAGGTTACCGGATACTCCGAGAACAAAGAGGGACTATTCACCGATTATACGGAACACACTGATACAAGCGGTAGTGTTACCGGACGATCCGAAGAAAAGCAGGGATTATTTGATGATTACGTAGAGCATAGGGATGCAAGCGGCAATGTCACCGGATATTCCGAAAAAAAGAAAGGGATGTTCGACGACTATACCCAACATACTGATCCGAGTGGCAACGTGACCGGCTGGTCCAAGCAAGAAAAAGGCCTTTTCGACGATTACACTCGGCATCATGGATCTTCACATCAATCGACTGATTATCGTGAAGAGGCACAATCCTCGGACAGAAAAAGCTCCGGATATTCAGGTGGTGGGTCGAGTGGATCTGATGGGGCAGGAGCAGCCGGCGCAGTAGTCCTTCTTCTCCCTCTGCTTGCGGTGGTAGGAGTGTTCTGGTTGCTCTATGGAATTTTCAAGTCAATACTGAACCCACAAGAACGAAAAAAGGCTATATTTGCGATATGCATACTCCTTGTTATCATAGCCATACCATTCGGGCTCTCCATTTATTATAAATGGAATGACAATACACGGCCCTATACTAAAATAACGACCATCAACGGATGGGAAATCAATTGCATAGATAAAAAAGATAGCAGATATTGCGTTGCAGGGAAAGGAAAGTTATCTATCCTTCGTGACCCAGGCGAAAAAGGATTGGCTATATACTTAAGCACTCCTCTCCTAAATGCATCAGGTCGTGTCAAATCTCTTTCTATTGATAATGCCCCCTCGATATCTTTACACGATGCGTGGAATAACCAACAGAAAGCTATTGATATCGTTCACAAAATACTTAAAGGAAAAGTCGTGAAGACCAACTACAAAGATGTAACTGGCAAAAGTGAAAGCACTATAATACAGATCGGTAATTTTTCCGAGGTGTATTCTAAATTCGAACAGACATTCAAAGAATGGTTTAAGATGAAACCACCAAACTAATCAAAAAATAAAAAAGGTTAGTCTTCTTCCCCTTGAAGCCACGATTTCAAGGGGATTTTTTATTTCTTAAATTAATTGTAACACTTGAGTACTTTAGGAACATACTTCCTTGTTTCCAAAAAATTTCCGCCTTGCTTCTTTGCATTGCATGTAGTATGAGCCGCATCGTCCCACAAGCATTCCCAACGCTTTGTTTCTCCGGTTTGATTCGCGTTTACCTTGCACTCTCCCGGACCGGCATGTGAGCCGCAATGAACGCTAGGACTACATGCGTCATCTCCGTTATATGCCGCGGCAATGTTACGGATATCTTTACCACAATTGCGAAAAAGACTGTTCATTACGCCTATAGCGATACAAATAGATTTTGCCGCATTTGCCGGATTAGTATAAAAATCACATGTACTTGCTTCATTAAAATCAGCTCCGCACATGGTCGCAAACGCTTTCCCTGTGCCCGGTACAATTTGCATCAATCCACATGCACCCGCTTTTGAAACCGAGCTAATCTTGCCATGAGATTCTGTCGCCATAATCGCCCTCACCATCTTCTTAGTATCAATGTCACTACCAATACTCCCTGCTCTTATGAAAGCCCAATCAATTGCCTTATCCCAATCACCTTTTATAGTACAGTCCGCCCTAGGGTCAGGTTGATAGGTATCTATACCGGAATCTTCGCATTGCACACCCGCGCACATATCGCCTGGTTTAGCCACTTTACATGTCGTTTTATCTTCTTTCCCTTCGCATGTATCAAATCCTTCCGTAGGCTTAGACACGCACGACTCGTTTTCACATTCAAAATGTTCTCGACAGCTTCTGCTATTACGATCTGTTGTACACGCAAACCCCCCTGTTACCCCTTCAACCTCTATGCACTGCTGATCCTTACATTCAAAATGTGTAGGAAGCTTGATGTCGGGAGACACGCATTCTATCACATTCCAAGGCCCGAAGTTGCCCGTGGTATTATGCTGATATGCTCCTACGGTTTTAAGTAATGTATCAATGGCAAGCCATGAGCAAAAAATGATGATAATACCAATGAGGGTGTTGGTAAGCACTTTCTTCCCTTTGGTATAAAGTCCTGCATTGCCTCCCTGAAAGCCCGAGAGCACCATGAGAAAGCCTCCGTATCCGAGCATGAGGGCGGCGAGCGGGAGGGCGAAGTAGCTGTTGGCTTTGTTGACAAGGATTTGAAATAAGATAACCAAATCACAGATATTGCAGAGGGTTTTACTACTCATAAGGCCGCAGGTGACAAGGCCTGTGGACTCGGCGGCATATACAGCAAAAGGAAGGGCAATACTTAAGATGAAGATGAGGAGGAGGGAGAGGAGAATGGTTGATGTGAGGGGTTTGAAGGGCATAGGCACTGTTTGTCTATGGAATTTACACGTCTAGCTTCTTATTCCCCTCCTAGAATAGGAGGGGTTGGGGGTGGTATGGGTGAGGGCAGAAACTAAAGATTGCAAATTCTATCCCTCACCTATACCTCGCTCCTTGCCTCCCCTAAAATAGGGGAGGAACAGGGTGGTTCATCTTTCCCCTCCTGATGCAGGAGGGGTTGGGGGTGGTAGAAAACTGGAAGCTGGATACTGGAGGATAAAAACTGGAGGGACAGGGATTATGATTTTCTTCCTCGTTCTTTCCAGTCTCTAGCTTCTAGCATCTAGCGTCCTACCCCTCCTAACCTCCCCTATGCCAGGAGAGGAACTCAATGCGTAAGTCCTCATGTTATTCCATACTTCCGTCTAAATTAACATCGTATAAAATTTCTTCCTGCACAAGACGGTAATTGATGATCTCGTTGTGGGCAAACCACAACGCGATTTCTTTTTGGGCATCATGCATGTTGCCGGACGCGTGGATAAGATTACGAATTGATCTGCCGTCAATGTCGGATACTTCATACGAGTCTATGGTGAAATCTCCACGGATTGTCCCCACGTCAGATGTGAGTGGTTCAGTGCCGCCGGTAATTTTACGCACAATGCCAATGGCATGCATCCCCTCCCAGACCATCGCAATCACCGGACCTGACGACATATATGTTTTAAGATTTTTCAAAATAATTGCCGTGACTGCCAGCGGATCTTCCGATGGCGGCGTTTTGCCTTTTTTACGATACGACTCAATCGTTTTTTCACCCGTAATTCTACGCCACTCCGGATCAATCAAATAATGCCGCTCCACCATATCAGGATTGGGCGTCAGCATTTTTAATGCGACCAATTTTAAACCCGTGCGTTCATAGCGGCGAATCAATTCACCGACGAGCGTACGCTGTATCCCGTCAGGCTTGATAATCACCAACGTGCGTTCTTGTTTTGGATGGGGCATGGATAATATCTCCTAAAAAATAAAATATCTTCAACCTACGATGACACCCATAATACCAAATATGATACATTCATACAAGCAAAATCAATTTGATTTCCATACGTATTGTCCGTTACTCATAAATTCAATGTCTCCATCTGTATCAGTACGAAAAAGATTTGTGCCAAACGCTTGAATGCGGTCAACGACATCTGCGTGCGGATGGCCATAGTTATTTTTTCTGCCCGCCGAGATCACGGCGAATTGTGGTTTTACTGATTCTAAAAATCCTTGAGTGGTTGATGTCTTGGATCCATGATGTCCGACTTTCAAAATATCTGCGGCAAGCGGAATATCCGAAACCATGAGCTCATATTCAATAAAACGTTCAGCGTCCCCTGTAAAAAATACAGTCGTGGATCCGTACAAAAGTTTTGACACCACCATGCTGTCATGGATATTAGTAAACCGCTTGCCCGCGATTTCTTTTTCCGGAGAAAGAATATGAAGAGTCCCCATGTCGGAGAGCGCGATATATTGTCCCCTGCGGGCATGCACCACCGGAATTTTTTTCTGCTCAACCAATGTGTTCCACTCATCATAATCCGATGTTGGATACATAGCCCCGGATTCAATCACCATGCCCACATCATAGCGCTTGAGCACGTCAATCAATCCATCTACATGATCCGCATGCGGGTGCGTCAACACCACAAGGTCAATTGTCCTGTCCCAAAACCACATCGCGCTCCCTAGTTTTGATAACATGCTACTGTCGGGACCTCCGTCAATCACCACTTGCCGATGGTTAGGCAATTCAAAAAAAATCCCGTCACCCTGTCCCACATCAAAAAAATGAATAACAAGATTACGATGCGACTCAACATGATAAACCATATACCAAATCAGCGCGCAAATGATCGCGCAAACTGCACACACATAAGCAGAAACATGTTTTTTCGCCACGTTTATATTGGAGCATGGAAATTTTGTCTCGACAACAGAAACACAACCGTATGCGGCTTGTCTGAATCAAAAAAATCAGCAGGGTCTCATATTAAACCCCGCTGATTATATGCTGATGCAAGAATATATCATGCGCCTGAATACACGCGAAGCGCCAACTCGGCCGCATGTTCTTCCGCATCTTTCTTGGTTAATCCTTTACCTTCGGCAATTAACTTTTCTTTGATTCTCACTTGCACGTGAAATTCTTGATTGTTTTCGGATTGCACAACCTGCGATACATGATACACGGGATTAACTCCTTCTTTTGTATTGCTCCGTTGCCACAAGATATTCTTAGGAGAATTAAGATTTTTTTGCAGTATTCTTTTTATCCGCGGAAACATAACTCTTTTAAGGAACGAGTGGCAAGCGCCATATCCTTGATCAATTGCAAGCGCTCCGACAAATGCCTCAAACGTATCCGCAAGAATCTTGCGCCGCAGTATGTCGGAGTCTGTTATTTTTCTGTTTTCCGCGCGGCAAATGCATTGCTCCATGCCAAGCCCTTCTGCAATGCTGGCAAGCGCTGACATGCGCACCAATGCCGAGCGGATCATGGTCAGACTTCCTTCTTTCTTATGAGGAAATTGATGGAAAAGATACTCGCTGACAAGAACGGCAATCACGGTATCACCAAAAAATTCAAGCCGTTCATTGTCCCGCATATGTGTCCCGCATCCGCCGTGCTTTGTTGAAATGGTGAATGCCTCCCGCAGTAAATTCTTATTTCTAAAACAAATACTCATGCGCTGTAAAAATTTTTCCTGTTCTTCAAATTCTCGCGCTCCAATCCGTTCTCCCATGCGTCGTTTCCTTTGTCATGCGCGTTATTATAAAAAATAAAAAATCTGAAATGAGCATAGCATGATCTTTATATATTGTCCATACGCGCTTTACATCTTTTCTTCCACCAAATCGCCCCCGCGATACCGTATGCAATGATAATAAAAATTTCTCCGGAAAAAGAAACGGAAATAAATGAAAAGGAAATTTTTGAAAAGAAATCAATTACGGAAAGCTCATATTGAAGAATCATCCACGCGCACCATCCCGCTACCGTGCTTATTGGTTGCCATATAAATCCTGCCATACCCGTCAAAAAACCAAACGTCATTGCCGAAGGGATCGCCGCAAGAACAAAAAGGTTGCTTATAGGCGCTATGAGTGAAACTCCGCCGAATAAATACACAAGCAACGGCAAGACCGCAAGTTGCGCGGCAATTGTTTCGCTCATTATTTTTTTAACTCCTGTTGCGATCGGATGTTCTTTTGCTTGCGGTATGCACCCTTTGCGTACAAGCAAGCGCGCCTTATACTCAAGTCTAGCAAGCGCGCTATGAATAGGATCAGTCAAATAAATTAACCCGAGCGATGCCAGAAAAGAAAGCTGGAATCCGACATCAAAACCCAAAAGATACGGATTTATGGCAAGCATCACCATGCCGGCAAATACTAATGCATTAGTCATCTGATACATCCGTCCTTCGCGCGCCGCAATAAGGATCAAAATACCCATAATGGCGGCGCGTATCAGCGATGCTTGCGCTCCGGTTAATAAAACAAAAAGGACAATTGAACTGCCCGCGATCCAAAATGTCAAACGAAACGGAACCGTGAATATCAAAAGCGCGTTCACAAGAAATGTTCCGACAAGCGTAATGTTGTAGCCCGAGAGCGCGATAATATGGCTTGTGCCGGTACGCCTAAACATTTGCAAAAGATCATTTGGTATTGCCGCGCGCTCACCCAACAACAATCCTTTCATAAAACCCGCATGCGGTTCGGGAAGCGCTGTATTGATATGCGCGTTAAATGCTTGTTTGCTCGCGCTCATCCATCGAAAAAATATGCCAATATCTTCTTCTCCTCTTTTTTCTTCTTTCGCAGAAAAAAGTGTGCCCGCAGTCACTCCGTTATACGGCCGTGCCTCAAACATTCCTTGCGCATATATCATGTCTCCGCGTTTATACGCCGGATATTTGCGCAGTATGACGGAAATAGCAGTCGCAGAGGCAACGGGCATGTGACCGATCTCTTTCACATTCAATAATACTATTTGACTTTTTTCCGTGAATCTCGGATCTTCTGCTACTGTTCCGATCATGGCAATATAACGTTGAGAAAATGTATCAAAATGAGGCGCTTGACGTTTGGCATACTGCATCCGTACAATTCCTGTCGCGCATGTGAGAATAATAAAAGCCGCTATTGCGGGATGTTTCTTTTTTCGGCTCAAGGCGTAGGCAAGTACGGCCATTGCAATCAATCCAATTCCCCATACTATGATAATGGGAACCGCGATAAACGATTCCACGCCAATGCCTGCAATAAAACCTATGAGCATCCAAAGAAAAATTCTTGATCGCGTCATGGAAATGGAAAAATGGGGAAAAATTTGGGAAAAATAAAATACAAAAACCACCCTGCTTATTGAGGTGGATTTTTTATCTTACCAATCCAACGTCCCCCCTGTTTGATACTCCGTAACCCGCGTCTCAAAAAAGTTTTTTTCTTTTGAGAGGTCTACGGCTTCAGACATCCACGGAAACGGATTTGGATTGCCGTATTGCTCGGGTAGGCCGATACTGCGTAGGCGGCGATCAGCGATGTATTGAATATATTCTTGAAACCCTTGCGCGTTCATGCCAAAAATTCCGCGGGGAAATACTTCCCGAGCAAATGTGTATTCAAGCACCACTGCTTTGCGCACCAGATCAATGACGTGCTCTTGAAATTCCGGCGTCCACAATTCGGGCTGTTCTTCTTTAATGGTGTTCACCAGATTGATGCCAAAATTCAAATGCTGTGATTCGTCGCGCATGATGTATTGTATCTGCTCGGCCGATCCTACCATTTTATTCTGCCGCTGAAAACCAAACATCACGGCAAAGGAACTATAGAAAAAAATGCCCTCCATGATGAGCGAAAAAATCACAATGTTTTCAAGGAACTTCTGATCGCTTTCAAACGTACCGGTTTTGAAATCAGAATCAAATATACCTTCGTTAAAACTCAAAATAAACTGGTCTTTATTATAAATCGAAGCCACTTCGCGATACATGTTGAAAATCTCGCCCTCATCAAGCCCCAATGATTCCACAATATACTGATACGAGTGCGTATGGATTGCCTCCTCATATGCCTGACGAAGGAGATACAACCGGCATTCGGGCGAGGTAATGTGTTTATATGCCGCCAACACTAAATTATTTGCCGCAATAGAATCCGCGGTCGTAAAAAACCCAAGCACGGTTTTAAGCGCTTTGCGCTCATCCTGCGTAAGCGCCGTCAACGATTTCCACTGCTCAATATCCCTCTGCATCCCGATCTCTGTCGGAAGCCAATGATTCGCGTTCCCCACATTATACGCCTCCCACGCAAACACATGCTTCATGGGATAGAGCTGGATCACATCAGCGTCCTCGCCATTAATAACGCGGCGTTTGTTGATATCCACTCGTTCATTTGTTTTTTTGATGGGCATGAGAAGAAAATTAAAATTCAAAATGCAAAGGTCAAAATTACAATGCAAAAATTAAAAGTCTTTGATGGGAAGAAAAGTATATCATTACAGCCAAAGCGAAGCAATTAGTGCTTCCTATCTTTCGGCGGATAAGGATCATTGGCCGGAGGAACGGTATCGGTATCACGAATCTTACCTTCCGGGGTATGAATCCTCACCTCCCCGCCGCCGCTTTGCGCACAAAACTCTTTTGCCGCCTTTTCGGCTTCCGCTTGGGTATCATACCGCCTACTTGCGCGGCTTGCGCCCTCTTTTTTTACTTCCCAATCCCCTGAATCTTTATTCTTCATCACATGATAGTTTGCCATATAAGTGATGTGTTAAATAATAATTAAAAGTCTGTAACGAATTTTAGTCACATTTTTCTTGCCAATCGTTTGTAAATCATATTGCGCCTATCTACCGCCAGAAGCATGATGACATGAGATGCGCGGAACTTAAATCCCACCCGGTAATCCCGCGTAATACGGAAAGAAAATATTCCCTGAAGCGGCGTGCTTAATGGTTTCGTATGAAGGCGTGGATCAAAAATATCGTCTTGCAAAATTTCTATGTATTTTGCCAATCTTTTCTGATACTGGACGGGAAGCGCATGAACATCTCTCAAGAAATCTTTATCATACAAAATTTCATTTCTTGGCTCGGGCATGCGTAAGAAAAGATTCCTTGTTGGTGAATCTTTGAAATACGCCCTGCGATTGAGACCGCATGCGTATTTTCTTTACAAAAGATTCTTTATACTCACCTTCCGAATCTTTAAGCGGGGAAAAAAGAAACTTTTTCATCTCCCTGATCTCACCCTTTAATCCAGCGACTTCCTGATTGAGTTTTTTAATAAGAGTTTGAGCGGTCATTGTATGGATAATCTAGTAAATAACGTAGGGATCAATGTATAAGTCCCAGCTTCTTGGCACATTCATGATAAGAGAGCGTTTTCCCTTTTCGCAATCTTTGTTCCGCGCTCACAAGCGCTTTCTTTTGCACGGCTGTCGGAAAAAATTCTTTGATTTTTTTAAACCCCAAAAGAGCCTCATACTCTTTGCGAGGAATAGTCACTACATCATCGTGTTTTGCTATTTTTTTAGGAATGGTAATAGTATTCATGATATTCATAATCTATCAAATACCGGATCTTTACGCAATGTATATGGTATTACATCGGCATCTTCCCCGTTGATCACGCACCGCTTATGAATATCCACTTTCTCGTTTGTTTTTTTGATGGACATGATAAAAAAATGAATGACCCTGTGGCAAGACTACGCGGAATAGTCAGGATTTAATTAACCTTACCATATTTCCCACCCCATGTGTATAAAACGTCTTCAAATCTTCCTACAATTTTATCGAGATCAATGATCATAAATTTATTTTAAAACCCAACACCAGCAATTCTTTTTAATTTTCTTCCAGCAGTAGAAATGCTTATATTTTCAATGTTATTAACATATTTTAACAAATCATCAATCGGCTGCTGTGGCAAGAAATACTCTCTTTCTCCGTAATATGTTGCTAAAATTTTTTTTCTTTCCCGCGTATAATCACTGCTGTCACTTAAATTGTGTTCTGCGTCTTTGTCAGCATATTTTTCTGCCAGCTTAAGAAGTTTAGGATAAATAACTTTTGCCTTTTCTTCCATTGCTATTGGCACAAAACTATTCAATCTTTCAACTTCACGTTGAGCAAGTGAACACTGATTATAAAAATTATTTAAACTTTCTAGTTCGTCTCTGTCAAATTTTTTTACAAACAAATGATTAAATTTCAACCAACTATTAGTTGGAAGAATTGCTATAGGAACATTTGGTATAATACCGTAATCTTTTATAACTCTAATCGAATTTTCTGCATTTCTAATTTCCATCAGTACAATGGTAGCTCCATCTCTCTTTTCTTTTCTCTTTTCGAGTTTATAAACAAAAACAACAATCAAACCGGTTGTTATTGTTGCCACTGCGTTGAACAATTGTGAATCTAAGAAAAACATAAATTTCTGTCATTCCCGCGAAAGCGGGAATCCAGATTCTCTTTTTTGGAGACAGGGAGGGGTCTGGATTCCCGCTTTCGCGGGAATGACATATGAAGGAAGAAGCTAACCTATTGGCAACCCCGTCATCAAATCCTTCCAATCCGGATTATCTTTTTCAATCAATGCCAATTTCCACTTTCTACTCCACTTTTTGAGTTGTTTTTCTCTCTCCAGTGCGGCATGAATATCATTTGTGGCTTCGTGATAGACAAGATGGTGGATGCGGTACTTTTTTGTAAATCCTTCAATGAGACTCTGCTCATGCTCGTATACGCGCCGTTTGAGGTCATTCGTTACGCCGATATATAGAGTTCCATTTCGTTTACTTGCCAGAATGTAAACGTAATACATTTTTGTCACAGACATAAAACGTGGAATTCAAAGAGGGTCTGGATTCCCGCTTTTGCGGGAATGACAACAGGGAAATGCTTAGTTAGAGATGGTATTACTTCATCAAGCTCATTACCAAACTTTTGACTTTTGCGTTGTTATTTTTCTCTTTTCACTTTTCACTTTACATATTCCTTACCCCGCGCAGCTCTCGCAATCGGGATCTGCGATTTTGCAGATGTTTATGGGCATAGAGGAATTGATGATACGGGGGCCGGGGATGGTTTGGCCTTGGAGGTTTGCGCGGACATTTGGGGCAGAACCGGGAGCCATGGCGCTCCCCATGGCGACTATTGCATCAGATGGAAATCCGGTAAACGCGGAGGCAAGCACGGGCTCTACGCTTTCTGGAACAAGAGGGAGAACGATAGGTTGAGGTACTAGCGGCAACATCGCTGGTTGAAGTTCCTGTACAGGCGGCTCTTCTCTATGTTCGTTGCTTTGTTCTTGTGCGGCTGTCATGGTTTCGGCAAATTCCTTGCGCGTATGCGTGGCACCGTATTCTGATGTGCTCAATGTAGATTTTTCCACTTGAGATGCGGCAAGCGTACGCATATAATAAGTGGTTTTAAGGCCTAAACGCCAAGCGGTCATATATATTTCGCTGATGTCTTTGCCTGATGATCCACGATAGTAAATGTTGAGCGATTGGCTTTGATCAATCCACTTGCCGCGTACTGCGGCAGAACGCAAAAGCCACATCGGCTCAATTTCAAATACTTCTTTATATTTTTCTTTGATACCAACAGGAATTTCGGCAATTTCCTGAATACTGCCATCGTGAAATTTTATTTTCTCAAGCATTTTTTCACCCCAAAGACTGTGCTTTTTCAACTCATTCACGAGATAATTATTAACTACGATAAAATCGCCCGCTTGATTCGATTTCACATAGACGTTTTTGTAAATCGGTTCAATAGTGGGAACACAGCCTACGATATTTGCCGTAGTGGCGGTGGGCGCAATGGCAAGACAATTTGAGTTGCGCATGCCGTATGTCTTGATAGACGCCCGCACCGGCGTCCAATCAAGCGAGCCGCCATGTGGAATATCGACTTGCTCTCCCCTTTCTTCTTGCAAAAGATCAATTGTATCTTGCGGCAAAATGCCGCGATCCCATTTTGAACCGCGATATGTTTCGTATGCCCCGCGCTCGCGCGCAAGGTTCGATGACGCCAAAAGCGCTACATACGATACTATTTCCATGCTTTCATCCGCAAAACGCACACAGGCTTCGGAATCAAATTGAATATCCAAAAGATAAAGCGCGTCCTGAAATCCGCGAATGCCCAAGCCTACCGGGCGATGGCGCATATTGGAGCGTTTGGCATCGGATGTCGGGTAATAATTAATATCAATGACGTTATCAAGCATCCTCATAGCGATTGCCACGGTTCGTTCCACAAGCGGACGATCAAACACGCCGCGAGAGATGAATGCCGCAAAATTAAGGGAGCCAAGATTGCAAACCGCAGTCTCGTCGTCAGACGTGTTGAGCGTAATTTCCGTACACAAATTTGAATTATGCACCACGCCCGCGTGGTCCTGCGGAGAGCGGATATTACTCGGGTCTTTGAAGGTGATCCACGGATGTCCAGTCTCAAAGAGCATGGTAAGCATTTTTTTCCATAAATCGCGCGCTTTCATGCGCTTAAAAATTTTTATTTCCCCTCGGTCTGCCCTGGCCTCGTACATGGCATAGCGCTGATCAAACGCTCGGCCATAGATATGATGCAAATCAGGAACCTCGTCGGGTGAAAAAAGCGTCCAATCAAGGTCTGCCGTTACACGCTTCATAAACAAATCAGGGATCCAATTTGCGGTATTCATGTCGTGCGTGCGGCGCCGTTCATCGCCGGTATTTTTGCGAAGCTCCAAAAAATCCTCAATATCGTAGTGCCATGTCTCAAGATACACGCATGCCGCCCCGCGCCTCCGTCCGCTTCGATTGATGGCAACGGTTACGTCATTGGCAATTTTTAAAAAGG